>CAZJJQ010000265.1:0-5977 GCA_964546345.1 uncultured Planctomycetales bacterium | reverse complement strand
ACGGCCACCCGACCGTCGCCCCGCAGCATGAGGTTGCCCGGCTTCACGTCGCGGTGCACCACCCCCTGCTCGTGGGCGTGGGCCAGGGCGAGGGCGGCGTCGCGGACGATGCGTGCCGCCTCGCGGGGGGGGATGGGACCCGCCTCGATGACGTCGGACAGGTCGCGCCCCTCGACGAACTCCATGGCGAACCACGGCACACCGTTCGCGTCGTCGCCCACCGCGTAGACCGAGACGATCCCGGGGTGCGAGAGGCGTCCGACCGCGTTGGCCTCGCTGCGGAAGCGCTCGACCCAGACCGGATCGGTGCCCGCGGAGGGGGTGAGGACCTTGACGGCGACCCGTCGTCCGAGCGAGCGCTGGCGCGCCTCGAAGACGACGCCCATGGAGCCCCGGCCCACCTCGCGGAGGAGCTCGAAGTCGCCGAGGATGTCGCCAGCCTTCGCCACCGAGGGGCTCCGTCGTGCGCGAAGCCTACCCGGGCGACCCGGCCCTCGACAGGCGCGCGAAGGGGGGACGCGCCGGATCCATCCACGATGGAGGTGCGGGATTCCACGCGGTCGGGATCCGACGCGGGCATGCGTCGGATCGCCGTCGGTGGGGCGCGTGCTTCCCAGGCCGATGCCACGATGGAACGTCCGTCGATCGCTGGAGACGTCCGTCCATGGACGTGAACGACCGAGGCGAAGGAGCCCCGCGTCGCGGCGCACCCGAGGTCCTGCCCTCGCCGCGATGCGACGAGGATCCGCGGCGCACCCAAGTCCATGTCAACGATGTACTTGTGACGATCCTCGTCCTTGCGCCTCCCGTCCTGCACGCGTCCGTCGCCGCATCGATCGCACCCATCCGACGGAGGACCCGGTGGCGGTGGCCTCGAGGTGGGCATCGACGCGAGCGGAAGGGAACGCGTCGTCGTCGTACCGTGCGAACTCGCACGGTGAGGGGATCGAGGGATCGTCCATCGTGTCGGCGACGCGAATCCGCTTCGGAGGTCATGGGGGCGCGGGGGCGTCGATCGATGCATGCGCCGTGAGGTTCGATGGACCGTACGAGGCCATCGATCCGGACCGCCATCGAGCTCCGCTCCGTCACGCACGTCGCTCCGCTCCGGACGATCGGCGAAGCGCGCGAGCGCCCATCGACGTGCTCCCCCGATGCGTCGATCACCTTCGATGGACGTCGTGCGCCACTTTCCCCGCTGCAAGATGGGGGGGGGATGGTGTTTACTGTCGGCATCGACGAGCAGGTCCTCCCGTACGGATCGTTCGTCCCCACTTCCGGAACACCACCCGATGACTCGACGCCGCAACGACTCCGCTCCCGTGACTCGTCGTGTGACCGTGGTCAGCCTGCGAGGACAACGAGGCGTGGTCGCGGTGGAGAACATCGAGGAGGGAGAGGTGATCCTCGCGGTGAACGGTCGGACGACGAACGTCCCGTCGCGCTACTCGATCCAGGTCGGCGAGCACGAGCACATCGACCTGCCGCACGACGCGGAGACGGCGAGGGGGCCCGGCCTGTACCCGTGGCAGTACCTCAACCACAGCTGCGAAGCGAACGCGATGCTCGTGGGCCGCAACTTCGTCGCGCTCCGCACGATACGGCCCGCGGAGGAGGTGACGTTCAACTACAACGCCTCCGAGTACGACATGGCCGCGCCGTTCGACTGCTGCTGCGGCATGCCCTCGTGCGGCGGCCAGCGCATCGCGGGCTTCCGTCACCTGAGCCCGGAGCAGCAGCAGGCGCTGCTGCCGTACCTGACCGACACGCTGCGCGCGCGCGTCGCCACGCTGCCCCCGCCGCGCGAGCGCGCCTCGGGGACGTCGGGCCGCGCGCGGGTCGCCCGTCGGAGGTAGGCGACGAGGCCCCTGTCAGGGGGGGGGCCGAGGGGCCGATCCGGGGAGGTCACGCCGTGGGCTCGAAGACGACTGCGCTCGGGGTCGCGATCTGTGGCGCCGCGACCTTCGTGGGCGTGCTGCTGCCCTGGTACCGGCTCGGCTCCGTCGGGGCGGGCCTGTCCTTCAACGGCACCGAGGTGGACTACGCCGGGGGCGTGACGCTCTTCCTGGGCCTGGTCGCGGGCGCGAGCGCCCTGCTGATCCGGAAGGGGCCCCCGCAGGGATTCCCCCTCGGCGCCTATGCGCTCGCGCTGATCTCCGTCGCGGCGTTCGGGCTCGCGGTCGTGCTCACCGTGATCGACCTGTTCGGCCATGGCCCCGGCCACCTCACCTCCCGCGGTGGGGCCCTCTTCGGCGGCAGGACGGGCATCGGGATCTACGTGACGCTGGGTGCGACGGTCGTCGGAGCCTGGCTCGCGTGGGCGCTCTTCAGGCAGACGCCCGCGCCGCCTCCGTCCGCGCCGCCCCCTCCCCCGCCGCCCCCTCCCTCCTGAGCCCCTTCCCCGGACGGGGCTCCCGGCGGCGAGAATGGGGGCATGTCGGCGCAGGCCCCGAGATGGATCCTCCACATCGACATGGACGCGTTCTTCGCGTCCGTGGAGCAGCGCGACGATCCGAGCCTGCGCGGGAAGCCGGTGCTCGTCGCGCACGACCGGCCGCGGTCGGTGGTGACGGCGGCGAGCTACGAGGCGAGGCCGTTCGGGTGCCGGTCGGCGCAGCCCATCGCGGTGGCGAAGAGGCTGTGCCCGCACGCGATCCTCGTGCCGCCGCGCATCGAGCACTACGCGGCCGTGTCGGAGCGGATGTTCGCCATGCTTGCGGACCTGTCGCCGCTCGTGGAGCCGCTGTCCATCGACGAGGCGTTCGTGGACCTGACGGGCACCGAGCGGCTGCTCGGCGCGCCGTGGGACGTCGCCGAGGCGCTGCGCGCGCGGGTGAAGCGGGAGCTGGGCGTCACGGCGTCGTGCGGGCTGGCGCCGAACAAGTTCCTCGCCAAGCTCGGCTCGGACATGAAGAAGCCGGACGGGCTCACGGTGCTGCGGCCGGGCGAGGTGGAGCGGCGGCTCGAGCCGCTGCCCGTGGGCCGCATCTGGGGCGTCGGGCCGAAGGCGGAGGAGAAGCTCGCGCTGCGGGGCATCCGGACCATCGGCGACCTGCTCCGCGTGGGGCCGGAGCGGCTCGCGCGCGAGTGGGGCGACGCGGCGCGGCACTGGTGCGAGCTCGCGCGCGGGATCGACGATCGCGAGGTGACGCCCGACACCGAGGCGAAGAGCATCGGCCAGGAGCGGACGTTCGAGACGAACCTCGAGGATCCCGACGAGGTGCGGGCGGTGATGCTGGCCGAGACGGAGGACGTCGCACGACGCCTGCGGAGGAGCGGCCTCCTCGCGCGCGAGGTCCACGTGAAGCTGCGGTACGGGGACTTCGAGACGATCACGCGTCAGGCGACGCTCGAGACGGCCACCGACGTGACGGGCGAGCTGTTCCGCGCGGCGCGGGGGCTGTTCGACACGTGGGCGGCGGGGTCGTTCCGGCCGATCCGGCTGGCGGGGGTGTCCGTCGGGCGGCTCTCGCGCGAGGGGCACCAGGCCTCGCTGTTCGAGGCGCGCGAGCACGAGCGCGGCCGGCGCCTCGATGCGGCGATGGACGCGCTCCGCGACCGGTTCGGCGACGCGGGCCCTCGGCGGGCGGGCGGGCGCGTCGAGGAGGGACTCGCGCCGTCGGACAAGCCGCCGCCGAAGCGGAAGGGGTCGTGATCGGGGGGGCGGCGGGGGCCGGCGCCCGGGGCGACCCCGCCCGCCGCGGGCGCGCCGGTCAGCGAGGCGGCTCGTTCCGTTCGCGCTTCGTGCCCGGCTTCCCGGGCCCGGGGGGGGACCCCTTGGGGCGGTCCTTCACCTCGACGCCTCCGCGGTAGACGAGCAGCTTCGACCGGCGCTTGGCGTTCCACGTCGCGATGAACCGCGCCACGGAGGGGAGGGTGCGCGGATCGGGGACGGCCTTGTCGGTCACGAGGATGAGCGTCCCCGAGTCCACGGCGTCGAAGAACCCGCCGATCCTGTCGGGGCGCAGCTCCTCGGGACCGAACCCCATGAGCCAGAGGCACTGGAACGACGCGCAGTGCATCGGGCGGTCGGCGTGGATCGCGCAGCCCTTGCCCCTGCGGAGGTGGAGGCAGAGGGCGTCCGCCGGCTTGTGCAGCTCGGGGAACTCGGGCCAGTCGATGGAGGGCAGCCGGCAGCAGAGGTCGCACGTGCCGCATGCGCGCCCGGCGCCGCCGGTCGGCGCGGGGGGAGTCGTGGAGGTCATCGTGCGGACGATTCTGCCCCGCCGTCGTCGATCCCGGGCAGAAGGGGTCGGGGCGCCGTTCCACGCGGCGGGGGCCTTCGATGGGATGGCTCCGGAGCGAGGCCCGTCGTATCCTGGGCCCGGGGACCCGGATCCCGGGACCCCGGAGGGTCGTCGCGTCATGGAGTCGCTGGAGACCATGCTCGCCGGGAGCAGCGTCCCGGAGCGGTTCCTCGAGCCCCGCACCTTCGAGCGGCTCGCGGCGTACGGTCGCGGCGTGGTGGAAGCCGGGGGGATCCGGGGGCAGGACGCGGACGTCCTGGTGCAGCGGGTGCTCTCCGAGCTGCGGGCGGGCCCGCTGGATCCCGAGGGGAACGTCACCCTCCGTGCCGCCCTGCGCCACCGCCTCCACCTCGCGGCCCTGCACTTCTGGCGCGCGGAGAAGCGCCGACGGCGCCATCTCGCCAGGGCCGGCGAGACCGGCCCGTGCCGCGCGCCGGACGCGCCGTCGTCGGATCCGGCGGTGGACGACGGGTTGCGCCTGCGGGTGCGGCGCGCGCTCGAGCGGCTGCCGGAAGGCGACCGCCAGGCCCTGCGCCTCGCCTACCTGGCCTCGCTGCCGCTCGAGCAGGTCCGTCAGATCCTCGGCTACCGCACCCTCGACGTGCTCTACGTGCGCCTCTCCCACGCGCGCGCCCGCCTGCGCGACCTGCTGGGCTCCGCGGACCTCCTGTGAGCGGCGAGCCCTGCCTCTTCCCGGACCGCGTGCGGCTCTCCGTGCTCGAGGCCGCCGGTCGTCTCGAGGGAGACGACCTCGCGAGGTGGGATGCCCATCTCAAGACGTGTCGCTCCTGCGCCGAGCACGCGGTGTCGGCCGCGGCGATGGACGCGGCCCTGACCGTGGAGCTCGAGGGCGTGCCCGCGACCGTGGCGAGGCGCCCGGCCTGGCGCGCGCTCGTGCTGGGGGGCGTGGGAACCCTGGCGGCCCTCGGCATCGCGCTCGTGAGCCACCGGCCGGGCCCGGAGGACCGTTCCGGGGAGACCGTCGGGTGCGCCGCGGAGCTCGCGGAGGCGGGGCGGCTCAATGATCTCGGCCGTCGCACCGAGGCCCTCGCCCTGCTCGATCGCGTGCTGGCGACCGAGCGGAGCCTGGGCGCGGTGTTCCTCGCAGGGCATGCCCATCTGAACGGCGGGTCGCCGGCGCGCGCGATCCCCCTGTTCCGCGAGGCGCTCGCCCTGGCGCCCGCCACCGGCACCCCGGGCGTGGACTTCGATCGCGGCTACGTCGCGGGGCACCTGGCGCAGGCGTTGCTCGCCGCGGCTGCCGGCGGAGAGCAGGACGCCGAGGTCGAGCGGCTCGTGCGCGAGGAGATGACCGGGAAGGGCGTGGGGCCCTCCCTCAACCGCGCGCTCCTGTGGGCGGATCTCGCCGTCCGACGCGCGTTCTCGCGGGGCGACGTCGCGGGCGGGGAGGTGGCCCTCGCCCAGGCCGAGCGCGAGAACCAGGTGCATCGCGACGAGTCCGCACGTCTGGGCCGCACCGACCTCGACTGTCACTACGTGCTGCACGCGAGGTTCGCCTTCGCCGAGGGGGTGGCGGGCGACTCGGAGGCCGGCCGGCGGGTGGCCGCGACGATCCGCGCCACGAAGACCGCCACCGCCGGCCGGGCCCCGACCCCCGCGGCGCGCGACTCCTTCCTCGCCGACGGGCTCGAGTTCGAGGCGGTGGCCGAGCTCCTCGCGGCGCGTCGCGGCGACGCAGCGGACCTCGACCTGGCGCGGGCGCGGCTCCG
>CAZJJQ010000264.1:5477-5993 GCA_964546345.1 uncultured Planctomycetales bacterium | reverse complement strand
GCTGACCCACGGCGCGCCGACCCTCAACTTCTCCGACTACGCCATCGACCAGGCCGGGCGTGTGTTCTGCGTGGGCAGCCCCACGGCGTGGGCGATCTTCGACGTGGATGCCCAGACCTACACGCCGGTCGCCTCCGTGCTGCCCGCGTCCGGGGCCTCCGAGCAGACGGTCGCCGTAGACAGCGCGAACGTGGTGCACCTCGTCCGCACGTCCGCTGGGAACGTGCTCGTGCAGGTCTCGGCCGACCAGGGCGCGACCGTGTCCTCGGAGGTCACCCTCGACACGGGATGCACGCTGGCGCAGTCGGCCGCGTCCCGTCACTTCCTGGGCGTGGGCGTCCTCTACCTGCGCGGGGGGAACGTGTACTACCAGCACAATTGAGCGCGTTCGCGGCGCTCGAAGACCGCCGGGCGGGCCCCCCGCCGCGGGGGCCCGCCCCCCCCCCGGGGGCCCGCCCCCGGGCCCCCCCCCGGCACCCGGGAAACGCCCGCCCGCGCCACCCGTCTCCGCCCGGG
>CAZJJQ010000264.1:3560-5467 GCA_964546345.1 uncultured Planctomycetales bacterium | reverse complement strand
GGGTCGGGGGGCCCCGCCCCCCGCGGGGGGGCCCCCCGCCGGGGGGGCCCCGCCCCCGCGCCGGGGGCCCGCTCCCTGTTCCCCGGCCGGACCCGGTGAACCGCACGCCGGCGCCTCCGTTCTCCTCCTTGTCGCGCGGCGCTCCGCGATGCGCGACGGATGCCCGGACGATGGGTCCGGATGGGAAGGAGTCACCGCCATGACCTCGCGCCACCGGTACGTCCAGGGTTCGGCTTTCGCCGAGACGAACGGCTTCGACGAGCAGCTCTACCACGCGCTCCGGCAGAGCCCGTGGTGGATGATCTCGCTCGCGGTGCACGTCCTGCTCTTCGTGATCTCGGGCCTCATGCCGACGCCCGCGCCCATCGTGACGGCGCCCCCGATGGCGCACATCGAGGCCCGCGAGGCGGTGGACGCCCCCGATCCGGAGCAGCCGCCCGGCCCCGACGAGATCGAGGCCCTCAAGCCCGAGGACGTCCGCTCCGTGGAGCCCGTCGTGCTCGACGAGCCGGTCCTCGACGAGAAGGTGCAGAGCGACAACGACCTCCCGTCCGACCAGCCCTACGGTCACACGGAGGGCGACCGGACCGGCGACTTCGAGGGGATCTCGAACAACACGAAGATCGGCCTCGGCGGCGGCTGGTCGAAGGGCGGCAACGGGCTCGGCGGGCACCGCAACGTCGGGCGCAAGACCCGCGGGTCCACCGCCGGCCAGGACGCCGTCGAGCACGCGCTGCGCTGGCTCGCCACCCACCAGTCCCCCGACGGCCGCTGGGAGGCCGAGGGCTTCGGCCGCTGGTGCGACGGGAAGCCGAGCCCCGAGCCCGTCCTCGACGGCGCCGGCCGCGCGCAGCACGACGTCGGCGTCACCGGCCTCGTGCTGCTCGCCTTCCTCGGGGCGGGCTACTCGCACCGCGACGGGCCGTTCCAGGCCACCGTCCTCAACGGCCTGCGGTGGCTGCGCAACCAGCAGGACCCCGAAGGCTGCGTCGGCGCCCGCGCCACGGGCCACCACGTCTACGGGCACGCGATCGCCGCGCTCGCCCTGGTCGAGGCCTACGCGCTCACCGGCTCCGCGATGCTGAAGACGCCCGCGCAGAAGGCGCTCGACTACATCGCCCTCACCCGCAACCCGTACTTCGCGTGGCGCTACGGCGTGAAGCCGGGCGACAACGACACCAGCGTGACGGGGTGGATGATGATGGCGCTGAAGAGCGCGAAGCTCGTCAACGTCGCCGACGCAGCGCGGAGCCGCCCGCCCACCTTCCAGCTCGACGAGGAGGCCTTCGACGGCATCCGCGCCTGGATCGACAAGATGACCGATCCCGAGACCGGCCGCGTCGGCTACCAGCAGCGCGGCACGGGCCCCGCGCGGCCCAACGACCTCGTGGACCGCTTCCCGGCCGAGAAGTCCGAGGCCATGACCGCCGTCGGCGTCCTGGCCCGCGTCTTCCTCGGCGAGAGCCCGAAGGCGAGCGTCGCGATCCAGAACGGCGCGAAGCTCTGCACGGCGCTCCCGCCGGTCTGGAAGCCCGCCGAAGGCGCGGTGGACATGTACTACTGGTACTACGCCACGCTCGCGATGTTCCAGGTCGGCGGCGACCCGTGGAAGCGCTGGGACGCGGCCATGAAGCCCGCCATCGTGGACACCCAGCGCATGGACGGCGACTACTGCCGCTACAAGGGCAGCTGGGACGCGGTCGATCCCTGGGGCCAGGACGGCGGCCGCGTCTACGCGACCGCGGTGATGGCGATGTGCCTCGAGGTGTACTACCGCTACGAGCGCGTGGCGGGGCTCGACGCGGGCGGCAAGTAGGAGGAGGCGGGGGGCGGCGGGGGGCGGCGGGGGGGGGCGGGGGGGCGCCCCCGCCCCCCCCCCGCGGGGGCCCCCCCGGGGGGGGGGAGAG
>CAZJJQ010000264.1:0-3550 GCA_964546345.1 uncultured Planctomycetales bacterium | reverse complement strand
GTACCCCCGCACCGTGCGCGTGGGGGGGCTCGCCGCGGGCGGAAAATAGGTGGGGGGGGGGGGGGGGGGGGGCCGGCCCCCGCCGCACCCTTGCGGGGCCCCGCGGGTGCTCGTATAACTTCGTTCGATGCTGGGCGCCCGCCCCTCCCCGACCCGTCCCCGGGCCTTCCCCGGCTCCACGGTGCTGCGGCGCCTTTGCGTGCTGGCGGTGGCGCTGGTGTGCTTCGCGGTCGAGTCGCTCGCCGTGGCGCACGGGGTCCACGGTCCTGCGTGCGCCCATGGCCCCGCGTCCGACGCGTGCGACGGGCACGCGCACGGGTGCGCACACGGGCACGCGCACGACGCGGACCGAGGACCGGCCGAGCACGAGGCGCCCGATCCCGAGGACGGTGGCGACGCCTGCGCGCTCTGCCGGGTGCTCGCCGCGGTGCCGACGCCGATCGCACTGCCGCCGGCCCTGCCCGCCCCCGCGGAGGCGGAAGCGACGCCCGCGGGCGCCTCCGCCGCGTTCGTCCCCGCCTGCGTGCTCGATCTCGGGCTCGCGCGCGGACCTCCCCCCCCGACGCGTCGCTGATCTCTCCGCGCGCGGGGGCGCCCGAGGCGCTCCACGTCCGCCCCCGCGTCTCGCGGGGTTGACCGGACCGGCTCGTGGCCGACGCAGCGCGGAGCCCGCTCCCCGCGTCCCCGTCGAGAGGTCCGTCCCATGTCCGGTTCCCCCGCGCGCCCCGCGCGCATCGTCTCGCGCCTCGCGTTCCCCGGCGCCGTCGCCCTCGCGGCGGTCGCCTTCGCGCCGCCGGCCCGTGCCGACGACGCCGCCGTCCTCGAAGAGCTCCGTCGGCTCCGGGCGGAGCTCGACGCGGAGAAGACCGCCCGGGCCGCCGAGCGCGCGGCCCTCGAGAAGCGTCTCGCCGCCGTGGAGGGCTCCGCCTCGCCGGCGACCGCCACCTCGGACGAGATCGCGTCCGCGGTGGATCGCTATCTGGAGGAGAAGGCGCTCTTCGAGACGCCCCCGCCGCACCTCACGATCCCGGGCAGCGGCTCCCTGCTCGACGTCTCGGTGATCCTCGACGTCACCTTCGGCACGAGCACCGCGACGGACGCCGGGCTCTCCTCCATCGCGCTCGGCGACCACGACCCGCACGTGCGCGGGGCGAACGTCCGGAACGAGGAGCTCGTCTTCTCGGCGGACGTCGATCCCTACTTCTACGGGGTCCTCGACATCGTCTACAAGCTCGACGAGGAAGGCGAGAGCGCGTGCGAGCTCGAGGAGGCCTACGCCGTCACCACCGCGCTGGGGTGCGGGCTGCAGGCCAAGGTCGGGCAGTTCTTCACCGAGTTCGGGCGCACGAACCCGACGCACCCGCATGCCTGGGAGTTCCTCGACTACCCCGTGATCCTCGGCCGCGTGTTCGGCCCGGACGGATGGCGCGGGCAGGGCGCGCGGGTGTCGTGGATGGTGCCCCACACGTGCTTCCCCGTGACGATCCTCGCGGGCTTCCAGAACGCGCGGGGCGAGACCCAGGCGGCGTTCCTCGGCGAGGAGGGCGAGGAGGTGGGGGACCACGTCACGGGCGCCCGCGACGTCGCGAACCTCTCGGACCTCGCGTACCACGCGCGCATCGAGGCGAGCCGCGACTTCGGGGAGGGCGGGTGCCGCGGCGTCACCACGGTGCTCGCGGGGCTCTCCGGCGGGTGGGGCCCCAACTCGACGGGGCCGAAGGGACGCAGCAGCGTGTACGGAGCGGATCTCACCCTCCAGTGGCGCCCGAAGTCCACGGACGCGGGATGGCCCTTCCTGCGGTGGATGACGGAGCTCGTCTACCGGGACTACCACGCCGACGACCAGGTCCAGACCGTGGACGACGGCTTCGGCGGGACGATCGACGTGTCCGTGGCGGCCCGCACCTACGAGGACTGGGGCGCCTACTCCCAGGTGGTGTGGGGCTTCTGCCGTCCCTTCACGGTCGGTGCCCGCATCGACTTCGCCACGAGCGACGGGATCTACCCCGGCGACCACTGGCGCGCGTCCGGGGCCCTCACCTACTACCCGAGCGAGTTCAGCCGGATCCGGCTCCAGGTCCAGTACGACCACGTGGACGGGCTCGACGTCGCGTCCCCGGGCGACCGGGACGGGAACCTCAGCGTCTGGCTGAACTTCGACTTCAGCCTCGGCAAGCACGGCGCCCACAAGTTCTAGCCAGGAAAGGTCTCCCCCCATGCGCACCTCCGCTCGCAGCCGGGTGGCCTTCGTGGCCGCCGTCCTCCTCGCGCTCTTCTGCGGGACGCCGCGCGTCCGCGCGGCCTCCGGGCCCGTCGCCGTGCTCACCACGACCTCCGACCTCGCGGACCTCTGCCGCGTGGTCGGGGGCGCCTCCGTGACCGTCGAGAGCCTCTGCTCGGGCCCCGAGGATCCCCATTTCCTCGACGCCCGGCCGTCGTTCCTTCGCCTCGCGAACCGGGCCGAGCTGCTCGTCGTCACCGGCCTCGACCTCGAGGTCGGCTACCTTCCGCTCCTCCTGCGGGACGGATCCAACCCGAGGATCAGGCCGGGGACCGCGGGCTACCTCGACGCGAGCACGCGCATCCGCAAGCTGCAGGTGCCCACGGGCGGGGTCTCCCGCGCCCTGGGGGACGTGCACCCGGGCGGCAATCCCCACTACCTGCTCGACCCGGCCAACGCGGGGATCGTGGCGGAGGACGTCGCGGCGGCGCTGGCCGCGCTGCGGCCCGAGCAGGCCGCCACGTTCCGCGACCGCGCGAAGGCCTTCCGCGCGCAGCTCCAGGATCTGCTGCTCGGCCCGGTGCCTCCGGACGACCCGAGGGGGCGGCGGAGCGGCGGGCTGCTCGACCGCTTCAAGCCGTACAAGGGCGCCTCCATCGTCGCGTACCACGAGAACGTGATCTACCTCGCCACCCGGCTCGGGCTCGAGGTGCTGGGTACCCTCGAGCCGAAGCCCGGCGTCCCGCCCACGGCGGAGCACCTCGCGTCGCTGGCGCAGCAGGCGCAGGCGGCGCACGTGAAGGCCGTCGTGTACGGGGTGTTCCAGCCCGCCGCGCAGGCCACCGCGTTCGCCTCTCGCATCGGCGCCCGGGCCGTCCTCCTCGCGCACCAGCCGGGAGCGACCCCCGACGCCCCCGACCTCCTCTCCCTGTATCGCCGCAACGCGGAGGCGCTCCTCGCCGCGCTCGCCGCGGGTGGCCCCCCCCGATGATGTCGGCCCCCGCGGCGACCGCCTCCCTCCTCTGCGCCCGCGCCCTCGCGGTGCGGGCCGGAGGACGGACGCTCCTCGAAGGGCTCGACCTCGACGTCCGGCCCGGGGAGCTCCTCTGGATCACGGGCCCCAATGGCACCGGGAAGAGCTCGCTGCTCCGGATCCTGCTCGGGCTCGCGCGCCCGGCCGCGGGACGCGTGGAGCGCGCAGCGGCCTCCGTCGGCTACGTGCCGCAGCTCGACCCTTCCGACGTGGGGCTGCCGTTCCCGGCCTCGGCCGTCGTCGCGCAGGGCCTCGGGCGCGGGACGGCGGGCCCGGGCGGGCGGGGGGCCGCACGC
>CAZJJQ010000263.1:0-6027 GCA_964546345.1 uncultured Planctomycetales bacterium | reverse complement strand
GTGAGCTTCCGGAGACGTGGCATCGGCGTGGCCCCTGCTCCCGTCCCCCGCCGCCCCCTCCTTCCCCAACCCCGTAGCAACCCCGAGGAGGTCTCGGGTTGCGGAAGTGCCGTCCGACTCCGTACCATCGCCCCATGCCCGCGACTTCATGGCTCGGCCGCCTCTTCGAAGGCATGTCGGGCACCAACCCCTTCACGGGGGACCTAACGCCCTCGCGCGTTCGGCTGTTCGGGCGCGGTCGCCCGTCCCTGCCCTTCCCGCACCCCTGGAACTTCCGCGAGCCCCTCCGGATCCTGGACGCGATCTGGCACGGCGCCGAGCGCGAGACCGGCCCCGGGCGGCACAACCGCTACCTCTACGTCGGCGGCTTCGCGCCCGTCTTCCTCACGCGCGACCCCGACGTCATCAAGGCGGTCCTCTCCATCACGAGCGAGAAGCCGGGCCACTTCGACCGGGACACCACCCCCACGTCCGGGATCGCGCGCGCCACGGGCTCCGACTCCCTGCTCTACGCCAACGGGGAGGTGTGGCACCGGCAGAAACGGATGGTCGCCGAGCCGTTCAGCCGCAGCAACCTGTTCGAGCCGGAGACGTTCCACGAGTTCGAGGCGACCTTCCGCGACACCGTGCGCCTGCGGCTCGAGGCCCTCCGCGCCCACCAGCTCGCCCGCGGCGAGCGGGTCACGCGCCTCGCGCTCGAGCCCGAGATCAAGTGCGTCATGCTCGAGATGCTCGTGAACAACTTCTTCGGCGGCGCCGTGGGGCAGGAGGAGCTGCGGGGGCGCTTCGTCCCGGCCATCGAGGGCCTGATCGACCTCATGGTCTCCGACACGATCGCCCGACGCCTGCGCGCCGTGGGCACGTGGCTGACGGCCGGGCGGCGAGCCCTCGAGCGCGACCGGTCCGCCTTCGAGGAGCTCGTCGATCGCGCCCTCGCCGGTCGCGCCACGGGACGCTGCGCGTGGGCGCAGTTCCGGTCCGACGCACCCGACGACGCCCTGCGGAGCAACATTCGCGTCTTCCTCGCGGGCGCGATGGAGGCGACCACGTCGTTCGCCAGCTGGGCGATCTCCCACCTCGCGCGCGCGCCCGAGGTGCAGGAGCGGGTCCATGCCGAGGTGAAGGACCTCGCCACCTACGAGCCGAGCACGCTCTCCCTCGCGCCGACGCTGCATCGGGTGCTCGAGGAGACGCTGCGCCTCACCCCCGCCCTCTACTTCCTGCCGCGTCGCGCACGCGCCGACACCTGGGTCCAGACAGCGGACCAGCGCAAGCTCCTCGTGCCGAAGGGGACCCACGTCGTCCTGGACGTCTGGCACGCCAACCGCTGCGACGACTTCTGGGGCGTCGAAGCGACCGGCTTCCCCGCCGGGGTGTTCGCGCCGCAGCGGTGGGAGGCGCTCGCAGCCAAGGGAGGCGCATCGAGCGCCCGGCTGCACTTCGGCTTCGGCCATGGTCCGCGCCACTGTCCCGGCCGGTCCCTCGGGCTGCTCGAGGTGGCGCTGGTGGTCGGCGCCATGGTGAAGCTGTTCCGCTTCACCGCAGGTCCGGAAGCCGTGGCGGCACGGGCAGGCGTCTCCACCAAGCCGGCCGATGGAGTCCTCGTGAACCTGGAGCTGCGGGAGCACGGACAGGGCCCGAACGGGCCGCCTCCCGCACAGGGACGCTCCCCCGTGACGGCCTCGTAGGTCCCATGCGATGCCGGCCCGCCCGAGTCCGAGCCGCCGTCCTCCTCGGCAGCGCCGCGCTCGCCTTGACGGCCTGCGGCCGCGCTCCGCGATGCGCCTGCGTGCCGTGGGAGCCGTGCCCCACCCCGGCCGTCTCCGCCGCCCCGGCTCCGGTGCCCGGGGCGCCGAACCTCCCGCCGTTGCCCAAGGGCTGCGCGTTCGTCACACGGGGCTCACGACCCCGGCTCTCGCCCAGCGGCGCGAGGATGGCGTTCGTGCGCTGGGCCGAGCTCCCCACGGGAACGACGCACTTCGTGGGCCCGCACCGCCCGGGCCAGTCGCTCGACGCCGTGCCGGAGGTCTGGGTGCGCGACCTCGCCCGGGGCACCGAAGGCCGCCTGCCCGGCTGGAGGCCCGAGAGCCCCGACGGGGCCATCCACACCGATCGCATGCGGCTGCCGGTGTCCTTCACCGACGAGCGCACGTTGCTCCTCGACGACGGATCCCTCGTGGACGCGACGACGGGCGCGATCCGGGTCGCCTCCCTCGAGATCCCGAAGAGCGCGCTACCCACCTCGCTCGCGTGGTCCCCCGACGGCACGCGAGCCGTCTGCATCGCCGACGGCCCCGTCCGGGACGACGCGTACCAGAGCGTCGAGCTCGGGGTCCATCTGCTCGAGGCAGGCCGTGCGCCGAAGCGTCTGGTCCTCGGGAACGGCGCGACGGGCCAGCGCCTCGCGTGGGAAGAGGGCGGGATGAACCTGCAGGCGGGCACCTTCGAGTGGGCACCCGACGGACAGCGGCTCCGGTTCACGCTGCGCTTCCACCAATACGGCCAGCCGTACTTCTGGCTGCGCACGGGGATCCTCGACCTCGACGGCACCGCGCGCGTGCTCGCCACGAGCGTGGATGGGTCCGGCCTGCGCCGCTCGACGTGGAGCGCGGACGGCGCGCGCGGCGCCTTCGTGCTCGAGCGCGGCGGCGCCCGCTCCGAGCTGTTCGTGACCGACGCCGGCGGGACGGACGTGGCGAGGGTCACCGACGACGCGACGATCAAGGACACGCCGTACATCGACCCGGCGGGCCGTCGGCTCGCCTACCTCACCGGAGCACACGACGAACGGGGCCGCGTCCCGAGGCCCCTCGTGCGGGTCCTCGACCTCGGCTCGGGCCGCACCCACGACCTCGGGCTCCCCGCGCCGGACGACCCGCCCACGCAGCTCGTCTGGATGCCCGGCGGCGACCGGCTCCTCTACGACGCGTCCGGCTCGATCTACCAGCACACGGTCGACCCCGAGCCGACGCCGACCGTGGACGGCGCCATCCACGGGATCCCCTACGACCCGAACGACCTCGTGCGAGAGGCGCTGGCGGCGGGCTCGGACCTCGAGGTGACCTGGGCCGCGCACGTCGCGGCGCAGGCGTGGGACCCGGCGCTGGTCCCCGCGCTGCGCGCCGCGCTCCGCACGCGCGTCGAGACGGACGCCATCGACTGGGGCCCCAGCGCCGACCTCTTGCAGCTGCTCTTCGACCACGACGTCCGGGAGGCGCTGCCGGAGGTACGTCTCGCGGCACGGCCGAGCTCCCGCGTCGCCTGGCGTGCGGCGTCGATTCTCGCGACGTGGATCGGCAGGGATGCCCTCCCCGAGCTCGACGCCCTCCGGACGGGGTCGGACGGGAACGAGCGCTACACGGCCGCAGCCGCCATGGCGGCGCTCGGCGACGAGCGCGGGTGGGAGACGCTGCGCGCGGCCTTCGAGGGGCCTCGTCCCCCCGTCGCCTTCCTCTCCGGCCTCCGCGATCCCCGATCCGTGGATCTGCTCATCGGCCGGCTCGGCGACGACACGAGGTGGACGTTCCCCGCGTGGAGCTCGGTCGGGGACGGCGCCGAACGTGCGCTCGCCGCGCTGACCGGCAAGACCTTCGCGCGCGACCCGGCGCGGTGGATCCAGTGGTGGGAGGGGGAGGCGAAGCGGGTCCTGCCCGAGGTCTCGTCCGACAACCCCGCCGTGCGCGCGCTCGACCGTGAGGCGGAGGAACGACGCCGGAGAGTCATCGAGGGGAGGTAGGGGGCGCGGGGGGCGGGGGGGGACCCGGGCCGGTCGGGCCGCGCCTCCACGCCGGCCAGCCGGTGACGACGCTCCAGGATGCACGCAGTTCACGACGGAGACCGGTAGACTCGCCTCCCCCATGCGGCTATTCCTGTCGATCGCCTTCTGCCTAGCCGGCGTCGCGTTCCTCGTCGCCGCCCTCCTTCCGCTCCTCCGCAGCCGCGCGATGCGGGCGTGGCGGAGGGCCGAAGGCACCATCGTCTCCTGGGAGATCACGTGGAGGGACGTGGTCGGCGTCGCGGGCGACGCCGCCGACGTGGTGCGCATGGGGCAGGTCGCCGTCGCTTACGACTACCTCGTGGACGGCGCGACACGTCGCGGGACCCGCATCCGCGGATGGGACCCGAAGCTCCTGCCCGCCAAGACCTGCGAAGCGCTGACGCTCCGGTACGCCCCCGGCGCGAAGGTGGACGTCTTCCATGACCCCGCCGACCCGGCGCGGGCGGTGCTCGACCGCTCGTCCGGGTTCGGCTTCGTCGGCATCGTGTTCCTGCTGCTCGGCGCGGCGCTCCTCTTCGGTGGGGTCATGCTCGCCGTCCTCCCCTGAAGCCGTCGTGGCGCACGACCGGTCCTCGACCGCCCGCACGCTAGGATCGGGGGATGACCACCGACCCTACCCACGACGCCCGATCCCGCCCGCGCAAGGGCGCGATCTTCGCCCTGCTGTTCAGCGCCGCGTGGGGAGCGATCGTCCTGGTGGCGTACGCCCTGATCAAGTCAGGCGCCGGCCTCCGGAGCGGCTTCCCCACCGGGTCCGCGTTGCAGGGGGCCGCCGCGGGGTTCGGGTTCGCCCTCTTCTACGAGGTCCTGCGCGTCACGTGGACCCTGTCGAAGGGGGGCCTCCGCGACGAGCCCCGCCCCGAGGAGGAGCAGTCGGCCGGATTCGCGTTGGCCCTCTTCGGGCTCGGGCTGCTCGGGTGGGGGCTGTACTACCTCTTCGCGTGGCCCGGCGTGATGCTCGCCCGTGCCACCGGGCTCTACGTGCGCTGAGGCGCGCGGCCGCGCCCTCGTCTACTTCTCCTCGCCGCCGGCCTTCTTCGAGCGCCCGCTGGAGGACTTGATCGCGAGCTTGCCGCGGATCGCGTCGATCACCGCGGCCTTGAGCTCGGGGTATGGCGGCTCGGCCTTCCATCGCTTGTCGAACGTCACGTGCCCCTGCTCGTCGTTCCCGCCGAGGAAGAAGTCGCCGCCGGGGATCCCGAGCCCGGGCGCCACGGGGCCCGGCTCGAGGTTGACGCGGCGGAGGAGCTTCCCGTCGCGCGTGACCTCGAAGATGTAGTGGTAGAGCGCCTCGGGGCTCCGGTCGTACTCCTCGAACACGCGCACGCGCAGGTCGTCCACGACGAATCGATCGATGCAGTACCCGGTGTACCTCCGCGTGCGCTCGTCCTTCGCCCCGGCATGGATCCGGCGCACCTTCTCCCGCCACGGATCGGCGTCGGCGTAGCGTCCGAGGGCGAACAGCGCCTGCACGATCTCCGAGTGCAGCTCGAGATCGTCGGGGGCGTGCGGCTCGACGGACAGCCACGCCGCGAGCGCCTTCTCGAAGCGCCCCGCCTCGTACTCGAGCCAGCCGATCCGGGCCCCCGCGCTCGCTCTCGTGGGCTCGAGCTCGAGCACCTTGCGGTAGGCCGCGATGGCCTCCTCGTCGCGCAGGAGCATCTCGAGCGCGCTCCCCGCGCGGTAGTACGCATCCGTGTAGGACGGGTCGATCTCGACCGCCTTGCGGAACGCCGTCACGGCGCCGGCGTGGTCCTTCTTCCGGTCCCGCGCACGTCCCAGCCCGAACCAGGCGTCTGCGTCCTTTGGGTCGAGCGTCGTCGCGCGCTCGAAGGCGGCCACCGACTTGTCCACGTCCACGCCCAGCCACGCAGCCCCGGCCCAGAAGGCGTAGCGCACGTTCCCGGGCTCGAGCGCCCGGGCGCGCTCCATCGCGGCGACCGCCTCCTTCGCTTCGTCGAGCACCATGTGCGCCCGGCCGGCCCGTTGCTGCTTCGCGGCGTCCTTGGGCGCGGCGTCCGCCTCCGCGATCACCCGCCGCAGCAGGGCGACACCGCGGTCCCGCTCCGCCGTGTCGAGGAGGGCCATGCCCTCGTGGAGGGGGTCGGCGTCTTCGGCGCAGACGACGGTGGCGCCGGCGAGGCACAGCCACAGGACGAGTCCGAGCACGCGCATCGTCACCTCCGTGGGCAGTCTAGCCCGACCTATTCATGAAGGGGACGAGGTTGGGGCCGCGCCTGCGGCCCGGG
>CAZJJQ010000262.1:0-6033 GCA_964546345.1 uncultured Planctomycetales bacterium | reverse complement strand
AACCACCTCGACACGTGGGTGCGGCGCGGCGTGCCGGGCCACACGTTCCCGCTGCCGCTCGTGCCCGGCTGCGACGGCGCGGGCGTCGTGGACGCGGTGGGACCCGGCGTCTCCTCGCGCAAGGTGGGCGAACGCGTCGTGCTCGCGCCGGGCCTGTCCTGCGGCACCTGCGCCGTCTGCGCGTCGGGGCGCGACCACCTCTGCCGGTGGTACGGGATCTTCGGCGAGACCCGCGACGGCACCTGCGCGCCGTTCGTCGTGTCCCCCGAGCGCAACGTGCTCCCCCTGCCCGCGAACGTGTCCTTCGAGACGGGCGCGGCGTTCCCCCTCGTGTACCTGACCGCGTGGCACATGCTGGTGGCCCGGGCGGAGCTGCGTCCCGGCGAGACGGTCCTCGTGCACGCCGCGGGCTCGGGCGTCTCGACCGCCGCGATCCAGATCGCGCGGCTGCTCGGCGCCGGCCGCGTGCTCGCGACGACCTCGACGCCGGAGAAGGCCGCGAAGGCGAAGGCGCTCGGCGCCGACGACGTGATCGACTACGTCCGCGAGGACGTCGTCGCGCGCGTGCGCGAGCTCGCCGGCAAGGGCGGCGTGGACGTGGTGATCGATCACGTGGGCGCGTCCACCATGGCCGGATCCCTCAAGGTGCTCGCGAAGGGCGGGCGCGTCGTCTCGTGCGGCGCGACGTCCGGCCCGAAGGTCGAGGTCCACATGAACCTCGTCTTCTTCAAGGGCCTGTCGATCCTCGGGTCCACCATGGGCGGGCTCGGCGAGGTGCACGAGGTGCTGGCGCACGTGGCCGCGGGCCGGCTCTCGCCCGTGGTGGACTCCGTGCTCCCGCTGTCGCAGGTGGCCGAGGCGCACCGCCGCCTCGAGGCCCGCGACGTGTTCGGCAAGATCGTCCTCGTCCCCGGAGCCTGACCATGCCCCCCGCCCTGCGCGTCGCCGTGGACGGCGCCGTCGCCACGATCACGCTCGACCGGCCCGACGTCCGCAACGCGATCAACCTCCAGATGGTCGAGGAGATGCACGCGGCCCTCGAGGGCCTCGAGCGCCGCGACGACGTCCACGCCCTCGTGCTCACGGGCGCCGGCGGGAAGGCGTTCGCGGGCGGCGCCGACATCGCGGAGCTCCGGGACCGCCGCGCCGCCGACGCCGCCAAGGCGATCAACGGGCGGCTGTTCTCCCGCGTCGAGCGGTTCCCGCGCCCCACGGTGGCGGCCGTCGTCGGCTTCGCGCTGGGCGGCGGGTGCGAGCTCGCGTTGTGCTGCGACTTCCGCATCGCCGGCGAGTCGAGCCGGTTCGGCCAGCCCGAGGTCAACCTCGGGATCATGGCCGCCGCGGGCGGCACCCGTCGCCTCCCCGCGCTCGTGGGGCTCGCCCACGCGCGGCGCCTCCTCTACGGCGGCGGGGTCATCGACGCGGCCGAGGCCCTGCGCATCGGCCTCGTGGACCGGGTGGTCCCCGACGCGGAGGTCCCCGCGGCCGTCCTCGCGTGGCTCGCCCCCATCCTCGCGGCGGCGCCCGAGGCCGTTCGGCTGACGAAGGCGTCGCTCCTCGCGCGCGCGCACGGGGCGTCCGAGCACCACCTCGAGCGGCTCGACGTCGAGCACCAGATGCGCCTCTTCGAGCACCCGGACAAGTTCGCCCGGATGGACGCGTTCCTGGCCAAACGCAAGAAGTAGCGGCGTCACGGGCGCGGCCTCGCTACGATTCGACGCTCCCCGTCGGCCCGGAGTCGAAGTCCATGGGCACCGCCCGCCGCGCCATCGTCGCCTCGCTGACGTGCGCGCTCGCGTTCGTGGCCTCCGGGTGCGCCGCGCGCGCGCACGCCGTGTCGTCCTCAGCGACGGCGTGCGCGCCCTTGGTCGCCCCCTCGTCCGTCCCCGCCCCGAGCTCAGCCGCCCCATGCGCGCCCTGCGCCGCGCACCCTGCCTGCGGATGCGCGCCGCACGGCTCGCCGGGTGAGTTCCTCGCGACGCACCTCTCCCCCGATCTGTGGGCGACGCGCGTCCTCCCCGACTACCTCTCGCGCCGCGACGCGATGGTGCCCGTGCTCCTCGGAGGCGCGGCGCTGCTCGCGATCCCCTTCGACGACCGGATCGAACGCGAGGTCTCGGGCACGCTCGGCGACGAAGCCATCGTCGGCGACGTCGGCTCGAACGGCCTCGTCGTCGCGTCGCTCGCCCTCGGCCTGCTCCGCCCGGGCGAAGGGCGCACCGCCAAGGACGAGACCTTCACCCAGGTCGAGGCCCTCGGCCTCACCCTCGGCGTCACGGAGGGCTTGAAGGCCCTCGTCGGCCGTCACCGCCCCGAGGGCTCGAGCGACACCGCCTCCTTCCCTTCCGGGCACACGGCCATGGCCTTCTGCGCCGCGACCCTCATCGAACGCAACTGCGGGCCGCGTCTCGGCCTCCTCGCGTACGGCGTCGCCACCGTCACCGGGCTCTCCCGCATCGAGGCCGGCAAGCACTTCCCCACCGACGTGCTCGCGGGCGCCGCGCTCGGCACGCTGATCGCCGGGCTCGTCGATGCGCTGCACTTCGGCAGCGGCTGCGGCGGGGGCGGCCTCTGCGGCACGCCCTTCGTCCCCGAGGTGGGGACCTCCGCGGACGGCGGCTTCGCGCTGGGGGTGTCGGTCCGCTTCTGAGCGCCGTCCCTGCACGTGCCGCGGGTCCGGCCGACGTTCCCCTCTGCCCCCGGTCGCGTCAGGGCTCGGGCAAGAACGGCTGCGGCGACTTCGGCCGGCGGCGCGAGGCCTCGGCTCACCGCAGCCGTTCCTGCCCGGCGCCCTACCTGTGCGCGGCCCGCGTGCTCCGGGGCTCGCTCGCGGGGGAAGACGGCTCCTGCTCCTCGACGGGACGCGCCGAGGCGTAGACGAAGCCGCGCTCGAGGTCGGCGGCGGAGGTCCACTCGATCCAGAGGTACGCGCCGCTGCGGTGGCGATAGCGGTTGCGGAAGTGGGCGATCTCCGCGCCCTGCGTCAGGGCGGCCGCGGCGCGCGAGGTGGACTCGCGGTCGTCTTCGTGGACGAAGTCGATGTAGGGCCTGCCCGTGAGCTCGGGAAGGGTCCAGCCGAGCAGGCGCTCCCAGGCGCGGGAGATGCGGAGGAAGCGCCCGTCGAGGGAGGCCACGCACAGCAGGGCCTCGTGGGGATCCTGCGCGGGATGGATCGTGGACGTCGCGCGGCCCGCCTCGGCCAGGTCGCGGTGCTCCTCGCGGACGCGGACCTCCTCGGTCCACAGCTCGAGGCTGCGTTGCAGCAGGTACTGCGCGTCGTCCGCCTCCGCGTAGGCGCGCTCCACGCGGGCGAGCAGCGCCTGCCAGGCCTCGGGCGTCGTCGGGGGCGCCTCCGGCGTGAGTCCGAGCCGTCGCAGCTGGCGAGCGAGGAGAGGGTGCATCAGGCGACCTCTCCGATCGTGGTCAGGGTGAGGGTCTGGTTGTGCAGGTCGCCGCCTCCGTCGGGGGCGGAGGAGAACTCGCCGTGCGAGTAGAAGCCGAGCTGGCGCGTGCCCGGCGGGAGGGCGTCGAGGGTGGCCTCCGGCTCCTCCTCCGCCCGCTCGCCGAGGAGCAGGCGGCGGCCCACGCACGACACCGCGAGCGCGAGGCTCGGGCCGCGCGTCCGGCCCGCGCGGCGGACGCTCTCCGCCGCGGCGGTCGCGCTGCCGAGCAGATGGTCCGCGTTCGCGAACATCATGTGCGCGACGCACCCCTCGGGCACGTCCCCCGCGAACGTCATCGTGCGGCGTCCCGGGTCGATGGAGAGGACCGTGCGCACGAGCCCGTCCTCGTGGCCCCGCCCGGCCCGGAGCGCGAGGGGGAACCGCAGGGCCGCCGCCGGGAGGCCCGTGGCCAGCGCGCCCAGGTACTCCTCGTACAGGTCGAGCGCCGGGCGCCCGTCCATCTCGTGGAGCACGTTGCCGCGCGAGCGGGTGACGACGCGCTCGGGTCCGAACGCGCGCCACCCGCCGCCGCGCGCGTGCGCCAGGCGCACGCGATCGCCGAGGAAGCCGATCGCGCAGGCCATGCCGGGCTCCGGGCGTCCGCCGGCGAGGACCCACGTCCGCTGGAAGCGCGCGCCGTCCCCGGCGAGCCCTCCTGCGACGGTCACGCCGCGCGGCAGCACGTCGTTGAGCCCGCGCACCAGCTCGCTGCCGTTGACGGCGAGGCCGTCGGCGAGCACGAGCACGCCGTGCAGGTCCTTCGAGAAGATGTCGCGCGCGAGAGATCGACCGGCGTCGAAGGAGTCGGAGGCGCGCTCGAGGGGCGCCCAGGCGGAACGGATCGGGGTGTCGTCGAAGCGCAGCAGGGCGGCGACGAGGCCTCCCTCCTCGATGCGGCCGTCGAGGATCTCGCCTTCCGTGCTGCACCCGGCGATCGTCGCCCCGGGATATGCCTGTACGAGGTCGGAGAACGCATCGGAGGGCAGGCTCGCGGAGGCCGACCCGAAGAGGAGGAGGAGCGTGTCCTGCCCGTCGCCGGGAGGAAGGGGGCGCGGGGTCCAGCCCGCGCGAGGGTCGTAGCGCAGGACGTCGAGCCGCATGGGGGCCTCCTGGCCCTGTGCACGAGCCGACGCCGTACGGCGTACGCGCAGGCGCACTCCGGTCGCTGCTGCCCACCAACGCGACAGGAGTGTAGCCCCGTCCGCGGTTCCTGGCACGGGGCGGGTCCCCACGGCGGGGGGAGGCGCCGACGTCCCCCGGGCTCGTACACAATCTGTACGAAACCGCCGACACCGGACCGTGTCGATGGAAGGGAACCCCTGGAGATCGACCCATGCCGCGTCCCTTCGCCCCCCGTTCCCTCCTGCGTGCGGCCCTCGGCGCCGCCCTCGTCCTCCTCCCGGGCGCCCTCGCCCGCGCGGATGAGGCCGGCCCCGCGGTCGTGCCCCCGCGCACGGGCCCCGTGGACCGTCCCGTTCCCGCAAAGCCCATCGACCTCGTGATCTGCCTCGACACCTCGGGCAGCATGCAGGGGCTCATCCACGCCGCCCGGCAGAAGCTGTGGGAGGTGGTCAACGAGCTCGCCACCGCGAAGCCGATGCCCGAGCTGCGCGTCGCGTTGCTCACCTACGGCAGCGGCGGGACGGAGGGCGACGGCTACGTCGTGCTCCAGACGGGGTTCACGAAGGACCTCGACCTGGTCTCCGAGAAGCTGTTCGCGCTCGGCACGAACGGAGGCACCGAGTACGTGGGCCGCGTGGTGAAGACCTCGCTGGATCGCCTCGCGTGGGGTGGCGCGGATGCGGTGAAGATCCTGTTCGTGGCCGGCAACGAGTCCGCGGACCAGGACCGCGCGGCGCCGTTCCGCGAGGTCGTGGCGCACGCGGCGGGCCTCGGCGTGCGCGTCAACGCGATCTACTGCGGGGGCGCCGACGACGGCGACGCCGCCGGCTGGCGCGAGGTGGCGGCGCTCGGCAAGGGCCGCTACGCCTCCATCGACCACAACCAGGGCACGGTGGCCGTGGCGACGCCGTACGACAAGGACCTCGAGCGGCTCTCGCACGCCATGAACGGGACCTACCTCGGCTACGGCCGCAAGGCCGAGGAGGCGAAGGAACGCCAGAGCGCGCAGGACGGCAACGCGGCCGCCGCGCCCGCCGCGGGGGCCGCGCGCGCGGTGTCGAAGGCCTCGGGGCTCTACGATGCGTCCGGCTGGGACCTGGTGGACCGCAGCACGAAGCCCGACTTCGACCTGGCGAAGGTGCCCGTCGAGGAGCTGCCCGACGAGATGCGGGCCATGACGCTCGAGCAGCGCAGGGCGCACATCGAGGTCAAGCGGGCCGAGCGCCAGAAGCTCGCCGCCGAGATCCAGGCGCTCGACGCGCAACGCCGGGCGCACATCACGGCCGAGATCGCCCGGCGCGGCCTCGACGACTCGAAGGCGCTCGACCGCGCGGTCCGCGACGCGATCCGCGAGCAGGCGGGGGAGAAGGGCTTCCGCTTCGAGACCCCGCCGGCCCCCGAGGCCCCGAAGGCCCCCGAGGCCCGGCGGACGCCGTGACCGTTCGCCGGGGGAGCCACCCCCCCCCCG
>CAZJJQ010000261.1:0-6048 GCA_964546345.1 uncultured Planctomycetales bacterium | reverse complement strand
CACGGCTTCGCGCAGGGCTTCGACGCGCTCCAGGTGGGCGCGAGCCGCTACCCGATCCTGCGCAGCAGCGACGTGCCCCAGGTGTCGATCACGGGGACGCCGCCCGCGATGTTCGTCATCGCCTGCACGACGGCGACGTTCGACGCGCCGAACGAGGTCGGCGTCGGCGAGCGCCTGTTGGCGCGGCCGAACGGCCCGCTCGCCTACTGGGGCGCCACGCGCATCTGCCACCCGCTGTGGAACAGCCTCGTGGGCCGACAGATCGCCATCGACGCGTTCGAGAAGCCGGACCTGCGCCTGGGAGAGCTGCTCAACGCGGCCGTGGACCAGGTCGTGAAGCCCGATCCCGCGCGCAAAGATCCCATGCGAGGCATGATCGAGCTCGTGGCCCGCGGGATGCTCGCCGGGACCGTGGGCGCCGAGCGGCTCTACCTCGAGGGCAGCTGGATGTACGTGCTGCTCGGCGATCCGGCGCTCAAGCTCCCCCGACCGAGGGAGGACCTCACCCCCACCGCGACGCGCACGGCCACGGGCCTGTCCGTGAAGGTGGCGGGCGCGCTGCCCGACGGTACGGACATCGAGATGTCCGTGGAGGTGCCGCGCAACGTGATCGTGCGCCGCGAGGCGAAGGCGGGCGGCAGCCCCGACGAGGTGATGATCGCGCGCCACGACAACGCGAACGACAAGGCCCTCGTGCGCGCACGCGGGCCGATGAAGGGCGGGGTCGTGGCGTTCCAGGCCGAGATCCCGGAGGCGTGGCGCACGCGCGCCTTGGTCGTGAAGGCGTCCGCCGTGGCGGGCGGGGACGTGCACGTGGGAGGGATCCGGCTCGAAGCGCCCTGACGGGACCGAGGGCACGGGCCCTGGGGGAGGCTCGGGGGGGCGGCGGGGGCCGGTCCGCCCTCTCGGCGCACCGGCGGCCCCCGCCGCCCCCACGAAGTCCCTGACGGGATCGCCGTCCCCCGCGCCGATGCAGCGGAGCCGTGCCCGCCTACCCCGTGGAAGCGAGCCCCAGGGTGCGTCGCGCGGCTGCGGCGGCGGCCGCCACGTTGTCCACCGCGTCGCGCAGGACGCCGCCGGTCAGCCCCTCGAGGAAGAGGCGGAGCGCGATGCGCAGGACCGCGTCCGGAGCGTCGTTGTCGGCCCCCGCGTCGGCGTCGATCGCGACCTCGTACGGGGCCAGGTCGGCGAGCAGCGCCTCGAGGCGCGGGGCCAGCCGCGAGCGCAGGACCGGGAGCTCGATGCCGAGCGAGCACCACGGCGCGTCGCTCGCGCCCACGGCGGAGAGGAGCGGCGCCCCCCCGTCCCGGAGGTAGAGGCGGCGCCACGCGCCGTGGCGCGGTCGGTCGTCGGGCACCGCGGCGTAGCCGAGCGCGGCGGCGTGATGGTCGAGGGTGGCGAGGGCCCAGCGTTCGAGCTGCGCGGGGGAGGGGCTCGGGCTCATCGGGGTCGTGCCTCGTCGGGGGTCAGGAGCCGCTCGATGCGGCGGCGGGCGGCGGCGGCGTCCGCCCCGTCCCTCTCCACGTAGACGGCGTACGCCTCGCGGGCTTCCCCGAGACGTCCCATCCGCTCGAGCACGGCGCCCCGTTTCGCATGGGCCTCCACCGCGGCGGGGTCGCGCGCGAGGGCCTCGTCATAGGCCGCCAACGCCTCGTCGAACCGGTCGGCCGCGGCCCAGCCGTCGCCGGCGTTGAGGAGCGGAGCGGCGTCGCGGGGACGGAGGCGGGCGGCCTCCGTGTACTGCGCGGCCGCGTCGGGGTAGCGCTCGAGGCCGAAGAGGACGAGCCCCGCCCCCTCGCGGAGGTCGGGGTCGTTCGGCGCCAGGCGGATCGCGGCGAGGTAGGCGGAGAGCGACACCTCGGCATCCCCCGCGCGCTGGGCGGCATCCCCGAGGTTCGCCCAGGCGTCGAGCATGCCGGGGTCCGCGGCGACCGCGCGTTGGAAGGCCTCCACGGCGGCGCGGAACGCGGCCTCGCGGCCGGAGGCGCCCACGAGGAGGTCGCCCTCGAGCGCGCGCACGAGGCCGCGATAGAGGTGCGTCTCGGGGAGGGAGGGGTCACGCTTCGCGGCGTTCTCCACCGCGCTGTTCGCGCGGGAAAGCGCCCTGCGCGCCAGCTCGAGCGACTCCGCCGCCCGGGGGCGGTCGCCCGTGCGGCGGGCCTCCTCGTGCGCGCGGATGAACCGGTCGGCGGCGGCGAGGTCCACCTCGGCGAGCGCCAGGCGCCACCAGGGATCCTCGGGGGCGGCCTTGGCCGCAGCGACGTACACCGAACGCACCGCGGCGACGGACCCGTCGGTCTCGAGCCGCGCGGCCATCACGCGCTCGGCCGGGGTGGCCCCCGGGGCGGCGGCCCGCGTGCGATACCGATCGCGCGCGATGCTGCGACGGCCCGTCGCGAGGAGCGTCTCGACCAGACGCATGTGGCTCGGGAGATGGGACGGGTCGGCGGCGAGGGCGCCTTCGTACTCGGAGAGGGCCGCATCGATCCGGCCCTCCCGGCGAGCGGCGTCGCCCTTCGCGAGCCGGCTCCGAAGGGCCGCGTCGCGGAGCGGCGGGACGGGCTCGGCCATCGCCGGTCGCGACGACGAAGCGCTCGAGCACCCGGAGGCCACGACGCCGAGGAGGGCGTAGAGCCCCACCGCCGCGACGCGCTCCATGCCCCGGCGTCCTGGGCAGGACCTCCGACGGACGGAGGCGGCGGAAGGCGTCGCACGTGCCATTCCCGGCATGCTACCCCGCGCCTGGCGCCGTCCCCGCGTTCCCGGCCGGCGCCGGCCCGCATCGACGCCTCCGGCCTCCGCGCGCCGGGGGGCCGCCGCAGGTTGCGGGCGCCCGGCCCCCGTGTCACCTTCGCGACATGGACCTGCGTCACCCCCGACCGGACCCTCTCACCGAGATCGGCCTTCGGTTCGAGGTGGCGATGGCGGAGGCGCACGCACGCGCGTTTCCCAACGACTTCGAGGCGCAGCGGATGCTGGCCTACGCCTACACGGGCGCGGGGCTCCACGCGCAGGCGCTCGAGGCCGACCTGCGGCTGGTCGCGATCCACCCCGAGCGGCCCGAGCTGCACTACGACCTCGCGTGCTCGTACGCGCTGCTCGACCGCCGCGAGGAGGCGTTCGCGGCGCTCGACGCGGCGATCGAGCGCGGCTTCTCCGACCTCGAGCACCTGGGCGACGACGACGACCTGGCGTCGCTCCACCACGATGCGCGGTGGGCTGCGCTGGTGAAGCGACTGGAGAAGGCGACGGAGGCGGAGTAGCGGTACGGAGGCGGCGCAAAAACCTCTACTTTGGCTTGCGGGCCGGCTCGGAACGGAGCGCGCGTCCCGCCAAAGTAGAGGTTTTTGCGCCGCCTCCGTACTGCTACTTCTTGCCCTTCGACGGGGGCGCCGGCTCCGGGATCGGCTCCGGGACCGCCGCCTTCTGCTCGAGCCAGGCGTTCCAGCGCCGGATCGCCGCCTCGCGTTCGTCCGGAGAGCCGTCGGCCTCGAAGCCCCACCGCTCGTGGGTGGTCTCCGCGAGGACGTCGATGCAGGTGTGTCGGAGCCGCACGTCCGGGTCCGACAGTCCGGCCACCAGGGGCGGGAATCCGCGGGGGTCGAGCATCAGCAGCAGGGCCGCGGCGGCCTCGTAGCGCACCGCCGCGACCGGATCTCCTTCGGCGAGGGCCGCGAGGGTGGGCAGGGTGCGTCGGTCCTTCAGGACCCCGAGCAGGTAGGCCGCGGGCGCGCGTTTGCGCGGCTCCGGGGACGCGACGGCCTCGAGCAGCGCGGGGATCGCCGTCTCGCCGTGCGCGAGGATCTGCGTGCCGAGGCCGTCCGCGTCGAGCAGCTCCTGCGCGCGCACCGCGCCCAGGCGCCCCACGAGTGCGCGCAGCTCCTCGCGCTCCGCGGCGGTGCCGGCCCGATACGGTCGGTCGCCCTCCCCCGCCGGCACGTGCTCGACCGCCGGGGCGGAGGGGGCGGGGACCGGAGCCGTCGGATCGATCGGACGCGCCCGGCAGGCCGCGCCGCCGGCGAGGCCCCCGAGCCCGAGGGCGAGGAGCGAGACGCGGCGGCACCGTCGCTTCCAGGTCACGGAGCAGATCTTCGCAGGGGACGCGGGGCCGCGCGCGCCCGTTCGAGGAGGAGCAGCGCGACGGCGAGCAGCAGGAACCCCGGCGCGAGGGGCACCGCCGAGGGCTCGGAGAGGGGCGGAGGCGCCTCGCCCGGAGCGAGCCGGCGCCCCCCGCCCGCCGCGGAGAGGGCCTCCAACGCGTGCTCGTCGAGGCCCACGCCGCGGTGCTCCGCCGGAGGTCGCGCGGTGCCGCGCACCGGGCGGGGGCTGCCCGGGAGCCCCACCACGACGAGGGGCTCCTCCTCGGGAAGGGCCTCCCGGAGGGGACCGACGTAGAGCCCCGGCGTGCGTTCGAGCAGCTCCGCGACCTCGGGTCCTGCGCCGAGACGGAGCGAGAGCAAGGCCCGCCCTGGCGGGGCGGCGAGCGTGGCCACGTCCCCTTCCAATTCGAACGCAAGCCCGCGGTCCGCCTCCCCCGCCAGCAGGGTCAGCAGCGGCGCCAGCGCCCCGCGGGCCAAGGTGCGGGCACCGGGCGTCTCGAGGGCTGGTCCCGCCGCGAGCGCGACCACCCGCCCCGCCCCCACCCGACGGAAGGCGCCGAAGGGGACCGGCGGCGATCCGTCGGGGAACGTCGCGCGCGCGAACACCGTCGCGTCCGGCACCGCCTCGAGGCGGTGCAGCCTCCCCACCCGCAGTCCCACGCAGGCCGTGGCCTCCGGTCCCCCGTCGCCGGCGAGGACGACCGGGCCGGGCGCCAGCTCGTCGCGGCCTTCGCCACGCGCGAAGGTGGCGAGCAGCGCGTCGGGAAACGCGTCTGCGTCCTCGATGCGCACGACGTCGTCCTCCCGCAGCGCGAGGCTCCGCAGCGCCTGCGCCGCGGCCGCGTCCCCACGCACCACCGCGGAGAGCTCGACGCCGGCGGCGGCGAGGGCCTCGCGTGCGGGCGCGAGCGAAGCGGCCGAAAGCGGGTGGTCGGGATCGCCGTCGGTGAGGAGGAGGAGCCGGCGGCGGGTCACCGCGGGCACGGCGGAAAGTCGGCGCACGCCCTCGACGACGGCGGCGACGAGGTCGGTCCCGCCGTAGGGCGACAGCGACGCGAGGGCGTCGCGCATCCGCGCCCGCGCGCCGGGATCGCCGGCCGCGGCGAGGCCCGGCTCGAGGAGCGCCTGGGGGCGGTCCGTGAAGGGGAGGACGCCCAGGACGAGGTCGGGGGGCGCCAGCTCGAGGAGCGCCGACGCCGCCCGGCGAAGGGCCTCGATCGGCTCGCGACCTCCGGCCGGCGCCTCCCCCGTGCTGCCGCTGTGATCCACGGCGAGCACGAGCGCGGTCCTCTCGTCGTCGGCGTGCCGCGGGCGGAGGGGCGAGAGGTCCTCGAGTGGCGTGCCCTTCCAGCCGCCGAGCCCGTAGGCGTCGGGGCCGCCGAGCAGCAGCACCGTGCCACCGAGCGCCAGGTGACGGCGCACGCGCTCCGTGCCATCGGCGCCGAGCCGCCGCCAGGGCACGTTCGAGACCACGATCAGGTCCGCGGCGGCCCCGAGCGCGGGGTCCACGACGTCGGCGGCGCGGACCTCCACGGACGCGGGGGGCGGCAGGGGAGGCCACGGGTCGGCGTCGATGACGAGGGCGAGGCGCGCGTCGCCCGTCACGGGCAGGGCGACGCGGTCGTTGCGCGGATCGTCGTCGGGCGTCCCGTCGAGCGGCGCGAGCAGCACCTCGAACAGCGTGGGCACCTCGACACCCGCCGCATCGGCGAGCTCCACGTCCCGCGGCGCCGCCGGCGACAGCGCCACCTCGGTGGTCGCGCGCACGTCGCCGTCCCGGCGGAGCACGAGTCGCACCCGCCCCGCGACGTTCGCCTCGACCCGCGCACGGATCGTCGTGGGACCGCTGCGGCCGCCGGAGACGACGCGCGCGGACGTCACGGCGACGTCCGAGGGAACGGGCGCGGGGGCGGTCACGTACACGCGATGGCCGGCCGCCGCGAGCGCC
>CAZJJQ010000260.1:0-6059 GCA_964546345.1 uncultured Planctomycetales bacterium | reverse complement strand
GGCGGGGACTCGGCGGCGCCGCCCGCGCCTCGGCCGCAGCCCGCGCCCCGGCCGGGGCCGACCGCGGCGCCCCCGACCATGCGCAAGGTCGTCTCGAACGCCGCGCGCTTCGTCCTGTACGCGCCCGCCGACTGGGTCGTCGAGGAGGGCGCGACGGCGCAGTTCTGGTGGGTGACCGCGACCGATCCCGCTTCCGGCGCGGGCACGTTCACGGCGCACGGCATCAGCCCGGTCGGCGGCGACCTCCGCGCGCTCACGGCGCGGCTCCTCGGGGCGCGGCTCGCGCGCGGGACCGACCTCACGATCGACGAGGCCCGCATGGACGCGGCGGCGGGGCGCCTCTTCACGCGCGGGTCGATCACGGGAGGGTCCCGGGGCCCGCAGGAGTACCGCGCCTGGTGCTCGGTGAAGGACGGGAGCTTCACCTGGTTCCGCGTGAACGCGCCCCAGGGCGAGTACGAGGCGAGGAAGCAGCTGCTCCTCAGCGTGCTCGCGAACGTGGGCTCCATGAAGCACGTCTTCGGCAGCGTGCCCGCCGAGCCCCTCCCGACGCGCACCCACGTCCTTCCCGACGGCGCGGCCAGCTTCGAGCTGCCCGTCGGGTGGCGGGTCACCCCGCTCGGCTCGATCTACTTCCTCGCGCAGGACCCGCAGGCGAAGCACTCGTTCATGATCGGCGTCGCCGAGGCCATCACCCCCGAGATGCGCGTGCGCCCGCCGGGCGTCGCCGTCTCCCCGGTGCGCTCCGCGAGCGACGGCCTGCGCTTCTTCGGCGAGGCGAGCCGGCTGATGACGAACATGCGCTTCACCGCGGTCACGCCGAAGCCGCAGGTCGCCGCGGCGTTCGCGCAGGGGTACACGGCGGGGCCCGTGACCGCCGAGCAGTTCGAGTACCTCTACGACGACTCCAACGGCCGCCGTCGCCAGGGCGTCACGCTGGGGCTCGTCCTCGGCTCGCGGCTCGGCATCAACTGGAAGCTGATCCACGTCACCTGCTCCGCCCCGCCCGACGAGTTCGGCGAGCTGGCGGCCACGTTCGTCAAGATGGGCGCCTCCTACAAGGTGAACGACGCCTACGCCGAGCGGTACGTGCGCGAGGGCATGGAGCGGGTGCGCCAGATGATCAAGGAGACCGCCGCGATCGTCGCGCGCAACGCCGCCGAGATCCGCACGATGATGAACCAGGCCTATCAGGAGCGCATGGACAGCCAGGAGTACATCGACTTCCTGCGCACGGGCTGGATCCGCGGCGAGGCGAGCTGGGTCTCGGGGGCCGAGGGCGGCGCCCTCTACAAGACCGACGCCTGGGGGATCGAGAACACGAGCACCGGCGATCGCTGGGACGGCCGTCCCTTCAACTACTACAACTTCACGGGTGGCGGCGGCTACGGCGGGCTGCAGGAGATCAACCGCCGCGACCTCTACGACCGGTACGTGCGCGGGAAGTGAGAGGCCGGGAGGGAGTCGAGGACTCCCTCACGGCCTCGAACGGCGGGCCCGCAGGGACCGCGCGCCGAGCGGGTTTCCGGGGGCTTGGCCCCCCGAAACCGAGCGAAGGCGATCTCCCCAGGCGATCCGACGCGCGTCCGCGGGCGGGGAGGACGTCCTCCCCGCCTCCGGGCCGTGCGGGGGGAAGGGCGCAGGGAGGAAGGGAGCGACGAGGTGGGGGGCGCGGGGGGAGGGGCGCAGGCCCGCTCGGTGGGCGACCTCGGAGTTCCGTCATCCCCTCCCGCGAAGGTAGAGCGCGATCCACAGGGCGACGGCTGACGTCCCCACCACGGCGATCATGCCCCACGCGAGGATGCGGGCCTGCCGGAGGCGTCGTCGCGCCTCGGGATGGCTCGCCACGTCCGGCGGGGTGTCCATCATCCGGAACAGGGCGCCGAAGGAGAAGAAGAAGCAGGCGACCCCCAGGAGCGCGAACAGGCGCGTCCGGGTCGCCCAGGCGAGCGTCGCCGCCTCGCGTTCTGCGCCCTCCGGAGAGGTCGCGGAGCCGGAGCGCGACGCCTGGACCATGGCAAGGCGACGGGGTCGCGGCTCCTCCTCCTCCTCGTTCTTCTCCTCCTCCTCGACCTCGACTCCCTCCGCGCCTTCCTCGCCCGGTCCGGGCATCTCCTTCTCTTCCCCGGCGCCGCGGTCGCGCCATGGGATCTCCTCGGCGGCGCCCTCGGGCGCCTCCTTGCGCGCCGCCTTCTCCTCCGCGATCACCGTCTCGGCCCGCGCGACGTCCTCCGCGCGCACGACGACGCGGACGCCGATCATGCCGTAGTGGGGGAGCGCGGTGCCCACGTGCTCGTCGAACACGCGGGCGGGGATGCCCGCGTCCCCGAGGAGGTCGCAGAGGACGTGGGCCTCGACCGGGTTGTCGAACCGGCGGATCTCCACGAGCTTCTGCATGCGGCCTCCGGGGCGGATCGTATCGCACATGCGCATCCGCGTCCCGACTCCTCGGGGCTTCGCCCGGCGCGGCCGTGACGCGCGGCCCCCGGCGCTCTCCGCCCCGCGCGTCGCGTCGCCGTGAATCCCGTCAGGGCGGAGGACGGCGGAGTACGATGCCTCGCGTGGACGCACGGACGATGCTCATGGCCCCGTGGGGCCCCGAGGGGAGCGCCTATCTCCGCCATCACGCGTGGGGTGGGCCTTTCTGGTCGCGTGCGATGGAGCGCCTCCCCTGGGCCCAAGGGGAGGTCTTCACCTGGTGGCCTCCCTCGTGGCCGCCCCTTGCGCAGCCGTTGGAGGGTCGGTGGTCCGTCACCACGTGGTTCTGGGAGAGGAACCTGCCCATTCCCCCACCCGAAGAGATCGGCGCGTGGTCGTCGGGCGCCTTCGAGCGACTGTTGGAGGGGATCGCTGCCCTGCTGGAGAGCGTTCCCGGGGCCACCCTCCTCGGGTGCGACACGTTCGGCCGCACGACCGACGCGGGTTTCGCGGGGCTGCCGAGCCCGTGGATGGCGTGCGACGGCGGCGTGGTGCCCGTCCTGTCGGGTCGCTGGCAACCCGCGGCGCTCGGGGACGCGTTGCGCGACCTCGATGTGGTGCCGCATTCCGGCCAGGGCCTCGTCACCGTGCTGACCGAGGCGGAGCGGCGTCGGTTCGTCGTCCCCTCGGGCCTTCCGCGGGAGACGCCGGATGCGGCGACCCTCGACGTCTGGATCGAACGGGGGCTCGTGGTCGTGGCCGACGCGTTCGATGGCGAGGGCTACGCCGTCTGGAGCCGCCTTGGGGCCGACGTGCCCGCCCCGCTCCGCGCGCCCGTTCCGTAGCGCAGGGAGCCCACCGGGGCACGCCGCGCGGGGGACGGACACGAGCTGCGGCGTGGGGGAGAGGGCGAGGAGGCCGCGCGCGCGTCCGCCGCCGCGACGCGAGCCGCTACCGCTGCTTCGGCTCGTCGTCGGGCAGGTCGGCATGGGGGCCGCGGGGGAGGTGCCGGGCCTCCTCGAGGGCCGCGGTCGCCCGCTCGGCGTCCTCCGCCCGCACCATCACCCGGACCCCGATGGCACCCACCTGGGGCAGGAGGGCGCCCATGTTCGGGTCGAACAGCTTCGCGTCCACGCCGGCGTCCTGGAGGACGTCCAGCATCCGCTGCGCGTCCAGGAGGTTGTCGCAGCGGCCGATCTCGACGAGCTGGCTCATGGGGGCCTCCACCGCCACGGTAGCGCCGCGGGAGGGGGGGCGCCGGGGGATCCCGGGATCCGCGGACACGGGCCGGGCGACGCCGGGGAGCGGCGGGGAACCGGGACCTGCGGCCTATCGCGGTCCGACGGTCCCGAGTAGGATCGCCGTGGAGTCCCACGAGGAGGCGGCGACCTTCATGGAATGGCTCCTTGACGTCTACCGGATCTGCGCCCTGGTCGGCGGCACGATCCTGGTCCTGCAGACCCTGATGATGGTCCTCGGCGCCGGCGGCGACCACGACCTCGACCACGGACACGGCGACCTGTCGGGCCACGACGTCGGCCACGTCCACGAGGGCCTCGCCGACGTCAAGTGGCTGTCGCTCAAGACCGTCGTGTCGGCGCTGACGTTCTTCGGGCTGTCCGGGCTCGCCGCCGAGCAGGCGGGTCTGTCGTGGGGCGTGGGGCTCGCCCTCTCCGTCGTGGCGGGCGGCATCGCCGTGTTCATGGTCGCGTTCCTGATGGCCTCGCTCGCGAAGCTCCAGTCCCGCGGCAACGTCGTCCTCGCCAATGCCGTTGGCCACGTCGGCCGCGTCTACCTGCGCATCCCCGCCACGCGCACGGGCGCCGGGAAGGTCACCGTGGAGGTCCAGGGCCGATCCCTCGAGGTCGCGGCGACCACGGCGGGCCCCGAGCTTCCCACCGGCGCGTCCGTGCGCATCGTCGGGCTCGTGGGCGACGACGCCCTCGACGTCACCTCCCTGGCCGGCTGACGGAGCGATCGATGAACCTCTCCCCCGCGTCCCTCTCCGCCTCCGTCCTCGCCGCCGGCCTGGACAACCCCTACACGCTGCTGATGGTGGTCGCGCTGACCCTCGTCGTGTTCGGGTTCTTCATCTTCCTCGCCAAGCGCTACAAGCGCTGCCCGTCGAACAAGATCCTCGTGATCTACGGCAAGGTCCGGGCGGGGCAGTCCGCGAAGTGCCTCCACGGCGGCGGCTCGTTCGTCTGGCCCCTCATCCAGGACTGGGACTTCCTCTCGCTCGACCCGATGCAGATCGAGATCCCGCTGAAGGGCGCGCTCTCGGCCGAGAACATCCGCGTCAACGTGCCCAGCGTGTTCACCGTCGCCATCGGGACCGACGACTCGACCATGCAGAACGCGGCCATCCGCCTGCTGGGGCTCGAGAACTCGCAGATCATGCGCCAGGCCGAGGACATCATCTTCGGCCAGCTCCGCCAGGTGATCGCCTCCATGGGCATCGAGGAGATCAACCGGGACCGCGACAAGTTCCTCGAGAGCATCCAGAAGTCCCTCGAGCCCGAGCTGCGCAAGATCGGCCTCGTGCTGATCAACGTCAACATCACCGACATCACCGACGAGTCGGGCTACATCGAGGCCATCGGCCGCAAGGCCGCCGCGACGGCGATCCAACAGGCCGGCGTGGACGTCGCGCAGCAGGAGAAGCTCGGCGCCATCGGCGTCGCGTCCGCGCAGCGCGAGCGCCAGATCCAGGTCGCCGACGCGGAGAAGCTCCAGGACATCGGCGTCAAGCAGGCCGAGCGGGAGCGCATGGTCCGCATCGCGGAGCTCGAGAAGGAGAAGCAGGTCGGCCAGCGGTCGGCGGCCTTCGAGCAGGAGGCCCAGGTGAAGGAGGCCGAGCGCCTCATGCGCATCGCCGTGGCCGAGGCCAACGCCAAGGCCGTGACGGGCGAGAACAAGGCGAAGGCCGAGGTGGCGACCGCCGAGGCCAACCTGCGCGTGGTGGAGGCCGACAACTACCAGCGCGCCGAGACCCGCAAGCGCGAGGCGGACGCGCGCGTGCGCCAGGCCCAGTACGACGCCGAGGCCAAGACGGCCGAGGCGCTGTCGAACAAGATCGAGCAGGAGAAGCGGGCCGAGCTCGAGGCGGTCGCGAAGGCCGCGAAGGCGAAGCAGATCGTGGACGCCGAGGCCACCGCCGCCATGATCCGGATCGAGGCCGAGGGCCAGGCGAGCGCCATCTTCGCGAAGCTCGAGGCCGAGGCGAAGGGCCAGTACGAGATCCTCGCGAAGAAGGGCGAGGGCTTCCGTCGGGTGGTGGAGGCCTGCGGCGGGTCGCAGCAGGCGTTCCAGATGCTGATGCTCGAGCACCTCGACCACCTCGCCGACACGACGGCGAAGGCGATCAGCAACATCAAGTTCGACAAGGTGATCGTCTGGGACGGCGGCTCGGCCGACGGCAAGGGCGGGGCCGCGGGGTTCGTGCGCAGCCTCGCCGGCGCCCTGCCGCCCGCGCTCCAGATCATGCGCGACGTCGGCGGCGTCCAGATGCCCGAGCACTTCGGCACGCTGCTCGGGACCCCCGAGGGCACTCGCTCGCCGACCCCGGCCTCCGCCCCGGAGGCTCCGCCCGGAGGCACGCCCACGGGGGCGACGCCCCCGCCCGTCCCCGGGCCGACGCC
>CAZJJQ010000259.1:0-6123 GCA_964546345.1 uncultured Planctomycetales bacterium | reverse complement strand
CCCCGTCGGGCCCTCGTCCGGGCCCGAAAGCCCTGCACCCCCCGCACCGCCGCCGCCCCCCGTCGATCCGAAGAAGGCGCGCGCCGACTTCGAGGCGGCGCAGAAGGCCTTCATCGAGAGCGTCAACCGGGCGATCGACCTGGGCCAGAAGCACCTCCTCGACGCCCAGCGTCCCGACGGCGACTGGGACGACCGCAAGGCCGGCGCGGCCATCCCTCCCGACGCCTACGGCGAGCTCGCGCTCGTCCTCACCGCGCTCGCCAAGACCGGCGTCAAGCCCACGCATCCGAAGATGCAGCTCGGCCGGAAGCTCCTCGGCCAGCTCATCGTCGAGCGGCGCGGCTTCCAGCGCTTCCAGGGCACGCTGCCGGGCCACCGCACGTACGCGGCCGCGTGCGTCGCCATGCTCTACGACGCGCTCTACGTCGAGCATCCGCACCGCGGCCCGGACGGCCGTATGTCCCCCGCGAAGCTGAAGGACGGGCTCGGGAAGGGCGAGCGCGACGAGCTCAAGGACATCGTCACGTTCTTCACGGGGACGCAGCGCAAGAGCGTCTGGCGCTACCCGGGCCCGCCGAACGACGACGAGGACCTCTCCGCGACGCAGTACGCGCTCCTCGGCCTCATCACCGCAGGGCGCGTCGGCGTGCACGCGCCGCCGACGGTCTACCGCAAGGCCCTCGAGCGCATCCTCGCGTGGCAGGAGCGCAAGGCGGAGGGCGCCGCCGAGGAGCTGTTCCCCATCTACCTCGAGAATCCCACCTGGGACCCCTCCGACCGCTACCCCCGCTACACTCCGGGCCCCAAGTTCCCCGCGCGCGGCTGGTCGTATCAGGGCAAGGGGAAGGTCACCGGCAGCATGACCTGCGCGGGCGTCGCCTGCCTCGCGATCCTCAAGGACCGCCTCAAGCAGCCGGGCCTCAAGCCCCCGCAGTCGCTCTCGAAGGAGGAGGAGAAGGCCGTCGATCGCGCGATCAACTGCGGCATCGCGTGGCTGTCGAAGCACTTCACCGTCGTCGAGAACCCGGGCGACGGCGCCGGCTGGCACTACTACTACCTCTACGGCATGGAACGCGCCGCCTCGCTCATCGGCCTCGGGAACCTCGGCCCGCACGACTGGTACCGCGAGGCCGCCACCTATCTCGTCAAGCAGCAGCGTGCCGACGGGTCCTGGCCGCCGAGCGGCGACAAGGCCAACGACGTCGCGCGACAGACGGCGTTCGCGCTGCTCGTCCTCGAGCGTGCGACCGTCCCCACGGCGTACGGCCCGCCGCCGACCACGGGCGGCGTGGAGGACGAGCCCAAGGTGAACGGGGAGGCGACGCCCCCCGATGCGCCCAAGCCCGGCGAGGGGGCGCCGCCGAAGTAGGGAGGTGGGGGGCGCGGGGGGCGGAGGGCATCGCGCTCGGGCATCGCGCGTCCCGTGCTCGCCCTGCGCGCTACTTGCGTTCCTCCGACGCCGCGCCCCTCGCGTTCGCGTCCCCCGCGAGCGAGCCGAGGAGCGCGTCCCAGGCGGCGGCTGGGGCCTTCTCCGCGGCGTACGCCCTCGCCACCGCGCGTGCGAGCTCCGTGCGGGCGAGGCTCGGATCCTGCGGGACGCGGTCGGAGGTCTCGACCTTCGGGCCCGCCGCGAACACGCGCGCGACGACGGTCCTTTCGAGAACCTCCGCCGCGTGCGCGCCGCCGAGGTCGGCCCACGCGGAGACGAGCGCGGCGAGCGTGCGCACCCCGCGCTCCCAGTCGGAGAAGCTCATCGAGGGCCCGGATCGTTTGCCCTCGAACCAGGCGGCCCACGCCTTCGTGGCGGTCGCGAGCGCGTCCGTCCCGCCGCCGTCCTTCAGCGCGACGAGCGCCCGCGCGGACGCCGCCGCGAGGCGGCTCGTGTCGCGCCGCGCCTCCCCCGCGACGGCCTTGCGCAGCCCGGGTGCCGCCGTCGCGTCGGCGAGGAGCCCGAGCAGGCGCGCGGCCTCCGCCCGCGCGTACGGCGACGCCTTCTCGTCCTTGAGCAGCTTCACCGCGCCCTCGACCGCCCCCGCGGGCTTCGTCGCCGCGAGCGCGGTCACCGCCGCCCGGGCGCACCCGCCGCCGAGGCGCAGCGCGGCCAGGCGTTCGTCGAGACCGGGCGCCCTCCCCTCGAGCTCGGCGAGCGGATCGCCGAGGTAGCTCTTCTCCTCCGCCGTCGCCTTCCCGAGGAACGATGAGCGGGGCCACGCGTCCTTCGCCTTCGGGTCGAAGTTGCGCCGCGGCATGAGGAAGTCGAACAGCTCGACACGCACCGACTCCGGGCAGCCGTGCCCCTCGTGATCGAGCTCGGTGTACATGAAGTCGAGGTCGCTCTCGCGCAGCCGGTTCGCCGCGTCGCGGTCGCTCTGCACCGGGATGAAGTCGTCGGCCGAGTGGTAGACGAAGATGGGCGTGCGCGTGTCGAGGAGCGGCTTCAGGTTGCCGTCCCCCGCCCCGGCCATGGGGGACACCGTGGCGAACAGCTCGGCCATGCGCGGTCCGAGCGCCCACGTGCCATAGCCGCCCATGGAGTGCCCGGTCAGGTGGATGCGGTCGACGTCGACGTGGTAGAGGAGGCGCACCTCCGCGATCACGTCGCGCACGAGGTCCTCGTTCACCTTGTTGCCCCAGCCCGCCGTCTGCGCCGTGGGGCACGCCACGATCACGCCGCGCTCGGCCGCGAGCCCGCGGTAGAAGCTCATCGCCGACGGGCCGCTGCCCACCACCTCGTCGACGGCCTTGCCGTCGGGCCCGCCGCCGTGGAGGCCGATCAGCAGCGGCCACGGCGTCGCGGGGTCGTACGCGTCGGGGACGAACAGGGTGTACACCGCGTCCGCGTACCGGTCGGCGTGGAGCGAGAGGGGGACGTCCTCGAGGTAGCCCTTCGGCTGGAGCGCGCTCCGGCGCCAGCGTTCGAGCTCCTCGGGCTTCGCGGCGAACCCCCGTGCGGCGAGCTCGGCGGCGAGCTTCCTGCGCTCCGCCGGCGCGGCCTCGGACCCGTAGCGACGGAGGGTCGCGAGCAGCTCCGCGTCGAGGAGCGGGTTGCCCTTGCGCAGCGCCTCGAAGCGCGCACCACCGCCGATTGCGGCGAGGGCCTCCGCGTCGGTCGGCGCCTCCGCGAGCCGGAGGGCCCACGCCATCTCCGCGTGGTGCTTGAGCTTGTGCGCCGTCGCGAAGGCCGCGATGGCGCGCAGCTCGACCGCGTCGCCGGCCGCGCGCGCCTGAAGGCGTCGGAAGACCTCGGGTTCCGCCGGGGGCTCGATCTCGAGCCGCTTCACCTGGTCGGGGCCGAGGCGAACGATGCCGTAGGTCATCCCCGGGTTGCGGGATCCGTACGGGTTGAACACGACGTCCGTGTCGCTCCTCCGGACCACCACGCCCCGCAGCTTGGGCCCCGACTTCGGCACCAGCAGGTCGGCCCGGGCCCCCGTTCCGCCGGGGAGCCCGCCGAGGAGGGCCACGGTGATCGCCATCCGTAGGGCTCGGTGTACGCGCACGGGGACCATGGGACGGATGGTAGCGGGAAGGTGCCTGGGGTGGCCGCGCGTCGAGCAGCTTCCCCGGTGCCGCCGGCCTGAACTGACCCCGCAGAAGCCGGCGGGCGATGGCGTATCCTTCTACGTCGGCGTCAGGGACCCAGGCGGGAAGCCGGTGTGTCGCGGGCAAGCAGGGCAAACGAGGTGGAAGGCGCGCCGTCAGGCCTGGCACCGCGGTGACGCAGAGGCTACCTCGGCTGCAGCCGGGGGAGCCGGTGGGCACATGGGATGAGAGGCAGGTCCCCCTGACGGGGTAGCCCTGTAGGGGCCCCCCAGGTGTCAACGGCGAGCTCGCGGGGCGGCTCAACGACGGAGGACCTGCCATGGAGAACGCTACCACGGTCGCGGTGGAGGTGACACTGGGCGTGGACCTGGGTGACCGGGTCTCCCACGTCTGCGTCCTCGACCAGCAGACCGGCCAAGTTCTGGATCGATTCCAGGTCGCCTCGACGCGAGACGCGTTCGTGGCGGCCTTCGCTCCCCGGTGTCCGTCCCGGCTGGTGGTGGAAGCGGGGACCCACTCTGGCTGGGCGAGCCGGCTCCTGCGCACCGAGGGCTACGAAGTGATCGTGGCCAATCCCCGGCGCGTGCGCCTCATCGGGTCGAGCCGGCGCAAGAGCGACCGGATGGATGCGGAGCTCCTCGCGCGTCTGGGGCGGTCCGATCCGAAACTGCTCTTCCCGATCCGCCACCGCAGCGCGCAGCACCACGATCATCTGGCAGTGCTGCGCTCCCGAAGTGTGCTCGTGCAGAAGATCCGTTCCGGTTCGGGCACGCCCGGTCCGTCGGGGCCTTCGTAGGGCTCTGCCCCGGGCTCAGCCAGTCGGGCGACATCACCCCCCAGCTACCCATCACCAAGACGGGCGACCGGATGCTGCGGAGCCTGCTCGTAGGCGCGGCCCAGTACATCCTGGGCCCCTTCGCAGACGACACCACCCTGCGCCGATACGGGCAGCGCCTGATGGTGGTGGGCGGCAAGGCGGCCAAGAAGCGCGCCGTGGTGGCGGTCGCGCGCAAGCTCGCCGTGCTGCTGCTCCATCTCTGGCGCCACCCGGACGAAGCCTACGACCCCCTCCACGACGCCCCGCCGCTGCCGGCGGCCGGGACGCCCCTCACGACCTCGACCCCGGAGGGCGATGAATGAGCCAGAGCGCGGGCGGCCACAGGCGGCGCGCCCTCCCCTGACCGGGACCCACCTCCTCCCGGACCCGACATGCCGATCCCGGGCGACTGCGTCGTTTGCGTTGAGCGTCCTACGGAGCATTGCTCCGCGTGGACAGCTCGTTAGACACCTCGCAGCGCCCCCCTTCACACGGAACCCAGCACGCACCACCCCGGCTGCCCGGGACGAGTGCGAATAGAACCAAGGCGGAAGGGCCAGGACGGCGGGGCAAGAACCGGAGGGGGAAGGCGCTGCCGCCACGGCGTCCGCGCAGAATTTGCTTGCTGCCTCTCATAGAACGCAGACGAGAGGCGCGATCTCCAAACGGACGACCTGAGCTGCGATCTACCGGGGTGGCGGCGGGACTTTCGCCCCGGGTCGCCAGATTTCGTTTCGCCACCGGGCGCGGATTGCGTCTTCTAGTTGAATAGGCATTTCATTTCGGAGCGTGACGAAACGTCGATTTCGGACGGCGCGCCCGGGCATCGCAAGCCTCGCCGCGAGCGCCAGAGAGGCCGTCGCCGTGCGCCCATTCTTGTCGCGAGGGGGGGGATCGGCGCCCGATTGCAACGTGCACAGCGAACTCGAGACGCACATTCGAGCACACCTGTCGTGTGGTGTAACCCCGGAGTGCGCATGATGTTGCGCTCGTCGAGTGACCCCGCCGGGTGACTGCAAATATTTTGTCCCGTCCTTCCTGCGGGAAAGGCGTAGAGTTCGACGCGTCGAGAGACGGCTCTTGATGAACGGGCAGGGATCTGGGCTTGGGGGCGGTCGGAACCGCGGGAGGTTGCACATGGTGCGCAAGATCGTGGCCGGGATGGCCCGGATGCCGTTGACCGTGTTCCTCGGGGTGGGGCTCTTGGCCCTGGCCGTGCTCCTGGGGGTGCGGCAGCGACCCGCCGTCGCGGCGACCTTCTCGAGCCCCTTCTGGACCTTCACCGGGGCGGTCCAGCCCAAGGCGTGCTCGAACTGCGGGTGCGAGATGCCCTCGCCGTTCGTCCTGCCCGGGGTCAGCGTGCTGACCGGCGGCCTCGTGCAGGACTTCCCCATCGCCAGTTCGCCCACGCTGTTCGGGTCGTTCGGCATCACCCTGCGGTGGGGGTCGGAGATCTCGGGCACGACGGACTTCGGGAATGGCATCGTCCCGACGTTCATGACAACCGTAGAGGAGACGATCATCAACGCGGGCAACCCCCTGGCGAACGGCGGCCACACCGCCCTCGTCCGCCTCGGCTCGGGTGGCACCGTTCTCTTCACGTGGAACGGCTCCTGGTATGGGACCACGGACTGCTGCTTCCGGGACACCCTGTCCAAGAACGGGTCCGGCAACTACCTGCTCACCGCCCTGGATGGCAGCACGCGGCTCATGGATAGCGCGGGCATGCCGGACGTGTACACGGACGCCTATGGCAACCAGAC
>CAZJJQ010000258.1:0-6147 GCA_964546345.1 uncultured Planctomycetales bacterium | reverse complement strand
TCCACGCCAAAGTAGAGGTTTTTGCGCCGCCTCCGTACTGCTACTCAGACGAGGTGCGTGCCGTGCCGCTCGAGGATGGCGGCGAGGGCGGGGACGTCCTGCGGGCCGCGCATACGGAAGCCGTCCAGCGCGCGGAACATCGACTCCAGGCCGCCCGGGGTCGAGACCACGAGCGCCGCGGCCCGGCGGTCGCCCTCCACGCGGAAGCCGTGGGGCGTGCCCGCGGGCGCGAACGCCGACGAGCCCACCTCCAGGCGCCGCGCCTTGCCGCCCACCTCGAGCGTGTAGGCGCCCTCGAGGACGTAGAAGGCCTCGCCCTCGCGATCGTGGACGTGCACCGGCACCACCGAGCCCGGGAGATTGGTCATCAGGAACACCGCCCGCTCGCCGCCGCTCTCCTCGCTCGAGAGCAGCACGTGCAGCGGATCGCCGAGGATGTCGTAGGAGCGGCGGCGGACCGCGGGCGCGTACGGCAGGGGAAGGGCGTGATGATCGGGGGGGGCGACGGGGGCGAGACGGGACATCGTCGTGCTCCAAAGGGGTCTACCTCCAGGAACACGGGAACCGCCCCCGACCCGCAATCCCGCCTCGTCCGAGCCTCCCCTCGCGCCCCCCTCCTCCTCGCCCCCTTCCCCCGGGTGGCTGCGCGGTGGCGTCCGCCGATCGCCGTTCGCACGCGAGCGCCCGTGGCGGGCGCGGGTAACATGCTGCCCGCGGAGGATCGGATGGCTCGACGGCGTACCGTCCTGCTCGGCCTGCTGCTCCTGCTCTCGGCGGGGGCGTTCGTCCTGTCTCGCCGCGGCGACGACGCCCCCGCGGCGATCTGGAGGCGGCCGAGCGTCCGTTCGGTGGGCTCGCGGGCGTCCCGTCCTGCGCGGCATGGTGATCCTGCTGTGGGGGGGGGCGTTCGGCGTGTCTCGCCGCGGCGACGACGCCCCCGCGGCCGCCTCCACGACCCGCCCGCAGGCCGAGGCCACCCCTCCCGTGCCGGCGGGGCTCTCGCCCGGGGGCGGCGCGGCGCCCCGAGGCGGCAAGCCGGGGGAGGCGGGCGCTCCCGAGGAGGTGGGGGGCGGCGGGGGCGTGGCCCGCAACACGCGCACGCGGGGCACCGTGGTGGACGAGGAGGACGGCCGGCCGATCGTGGGCGCGACCGTCCGGGGAGAGGCGGACGTGGAGGGAGCGATCGACCTCGGGCCGGCGGCCGTGACGGATGCGCGGGGCTGGTTCGAGGCGGTCGTGGCGAACGACGACGGCGCCCACCTGGTGATCACGGCCCCGGGATATCGCGAGCGGTTCGTCTACAAGCACCCGACGGGCGCCGAGACGGCCATCCTCCTGCGAAGGGAGGATCGCGCGCGCGTGCGGCTGCGCCTCTCGGGCGAGGTGGCCGACGGCGACCGGCTCCGCCTCTTCCTCGGGGACGAGGCCATGACGGTGGGCGGCGCGCCTCCCCCCTGGACGTTCGGCCACACCTCCCCCCCGCCGCCTCTCGAGGCGTGGGACTCCGAGGCCGCGCAGCTGACGGTGGAGGGCGGCGGGATCGAGGTGCCCGGCCCTCTCGGTCCGGGGGTGGTCCGACTCTTCGTCGCGGGGGAGCGCGGGTCCGCCGGACCGAGCTGGATCCATGTCCCGCCTCGCGCGGGGACCCTCGAGGTGGCCCTGCGCCTGCGGCCGAAGGTGCGCGTGGACGCGCTCGTCACCCGGGCCGGGCAGCCGGTCGAGGGGGTGGCCCTGTTCCTCGGCGGCGAGGGGATCAGCCGGGATCTCGCGAGCGCCACGACCGATGCGGGGGGACGGGCGGCGCTGGTGGGCTTCGACGTTCCGGGGCGTCGGGTCCACGTCGTTGCCCCCGTCACCGCGTCGGTTCCCCTCGCCGACGGCGCCCAGTCCCTCGCGATCGAGCTGCAGCCCCTGGAGGCCGCGCGGGACGAGGCGCTCGCGCGGGTGGCGGCGGTCCGCGAGCCGCCCCCGCCGAGTCCGCCCGCGCCGGGCGAGGTGTTGGTCTCGCCCCCACCCCCGCTCCCGCCGGACTACGGGGTCCCCTTCGCCTCGTCGCCTAAGCCGAGTCCCGGGCGGCTCACCGGTGTGATCGAGTTCGAGGGCTGGCCACCCATCGATCGCGGGTTTCCGACGGCAGTTCCCGAGCCCGGGGCGGACGGGCCGCCGTGGCCACCGGTGCTCTGCGGGTTCGGGGGGCCCGACTTCACGTTCGGCGCCCTACTCCCGGGCCGCTACCGCATCGTCCTGCGTTGCGGTGCGCTCGTCGCGACTTCGGACGGCCCCGTCGAGGTGCGCTCCGGGGAGACCACCGACGTCGGCAGCCTGCCCCTGCGTCGCGGGGCCTCGCTCCTCGGTCGCGTGCTGGACGCCGCGGGGGCGCCGCGCCCGTTCACGCGCGTCGTCGTCGCCGACGACCGGGGCGCGTTGTCGCTTCCCGTCTGGACCGATCCCGACGGGGGCTACCGCGTGGAGGGCCTCTGGCCCGGGGTGTGGACCGTCTCCGTCGGCGGGGACGGGGGGCTCGAGCCCGAGCAGGCCTCCACGCGCGTGTCGGGCTCCGCCGAGCACCGCCTCGACCTGCGCGCTCGCGGCGAGTGAACGTTGCGATGCGGGCCCGAGTCCGGCACGGCACGCCCCCTTCCTCCCCCCGCCGCCCCCCGCTTTCCTCGCCCGGGGGCGCGCCCCGACCCGTACCCTCGACGACGTCATCCCCCCCGCCGTGAGGGTCTCCCGATGGGTCGTCAGTGGCTCCAGAAGAAGCGCGAGATCAACGCCGCCAAGCGCGGGAAGCTGAGCAGCAAGCTCGTGCGCGAGATCACCGTCGCCGCGAAGGCGGGGCTGCCCGACCCGGCGATGAACGCGCGCCTGGCGGTCGTGGTGGAGGCCGCGCGCAAGCAGTCGGTGCCGAACGACGTGATCGCGCGCGCGATCAAGAAGGGCTCGGGCCACGGTGGTGACGGCGCGCAGCTCGAGCTCGTGACGTACGAGGGCTTCGCGCCGCACAAGGTCCCCGTCATCGTCGAGTGCCTGACGGACAACCGCAACCGCACGGCGCCCGAGATCCGGGTGCTGTTCCGCAACGGGATCATCGGCACGAAGGTCTCCTACATGTTCGACCACGTGGGGATCATCGAGGCGACGCTCGAAGGCAAGGGCCTCGACATCGAGGGGGTCGCCATCGAGGCCGGCGCGCAGAACGTCGAGCCCCTCGAGCACGTGCCCGACGACCACGTGGGGGCGCGATTCTTCACGGACCCGGTGGACCTCGACAAGGTGACGCACGCGCTGCGCGACGGGAAGTGGTCGGTCACGACGTCGGAGATGGGCTACGTCGCGAAGGAGCACGTCGATCTGCCGCCCGACCAGCGCAAGGAGGTCGAGGACTTCCTCGAGGCGCTCGACGACAACGACGACGTGCACCGGATCTACACGGCGCTGCAGTAGCCGTACGGAGGCGGCGCAAAAACCTCTACTCTTGCTTCAGGCTGCCTTCCGGTGGAAGACGACGCCCCGCAAGAGTAGAGGTTTTTGCGCCGCCTCCGTACGGCTACTTCGTCGGCTCGTCGCCGAGCGTCGGCGGCGTCGGGCGCCACGCCGACGGATCGCGCCCCGCGGCCACGCCGGCGTCGAAGAGCGTGCGGAGCGACGCGCGGTCGAAGGCGATCGGATCCTTCGCGATGGGGTGGAGACGCTCGGGGATGGACAACATACGGAACGTCTGGCCCCGACGCTGGGACAGGCCGTAGACGTACCAGAGGCTGCCGTGGCCCGTGGACGACAGCAGCAGGTCGAACGCCCGCGTCGCGACGGGGACGACGCCCATCTCGGTGCACGAGGGCTGCACCTTCCACAGGCCCGCGTAGAGCACGTGGAGCGTCACGAAGCCGCGGTCCGTGCCCTTGCGCTCGCGCACGAGGGCGAGGTAGCGCTCGCGGGAGGCCGCGTCGAGGTGGGTCTCGGCGTCGGGCACGAAGACGTTGCCCGTGAGCCCGCCGTCGGCGTGCGGCACGCCCCCGAGCAGCACCGGCGGCGCGAGGACGGGCGGGCTCGCGGACGCGAGCAGCACCGCGCGGTAGAGCGGCGCGTTGCCGGCCCGCGCGAGGGCGCCCAGGTCCCAGACGGCCAGCCGTCCCGTGTCGAGGTTCGTCGTCCCGACCAGCAGCAGGCGCCGTCCGCCCTCCGAGGCCGCGGCCACCCGCGCGACCGTCGCGTCGTCCACCTCGCGCTCGAGGAGCCGCCGCATGGGCGCGAAGTCGGCGAGGGACGCCGAGAACGGGAGGGCGAGGGGCGAGCGCATGCAGAGTACGTCCGCCTTCCCGAGGTCGGTCGAGATCGCCTCGACGCGGGCGTCGTCGGCGGGGGTCCCCAGGAATGCGAACGTCGCGAGCAGCCCCCCGACGCTGACGCCCGTGACCACGTCGAACCGCGGGCGCCCCGCCTCGCGCCAGCCCTTGAGCGCTCCCGCCGAGAACGCCCCGTTCTGCCCGCCGCCCGAGAGCACCAGGACGTTCAGGTCGTCGCCCGCGCGCGCCTGCGCGAAGGCCCCGAGCGACTCGCGCACGTGGCTCGGCGTGCCGGGGCCGTCCACGGCGGCGACCATCGATCGCCCGCGGCCCGTCGAGCACGCCGACAGCCCCACCGCGACGAGCAGGATCCACGCGACCGACCACGAACGCTTCATGCGGGGGATCATGATGCCCCCCTTGTACCCCCGTGCGGCGCGGGGGGGCGCTCCGGGGCGCGACGGTGCCGCGGGGACCGGATGCGCGCCCCGGTCCGCGCGCGGGGCTACGATCGGAGGGTCACCCCTCGGGGCCCGCCCCATGTCGAAGCGCCTGCTCTGGCTCCCGCCGATCCTCGGGCTCCTCGCGTTCGCCGCGCTGCTGTGGCGCATCCAGGTCCTCTCGGTGGAGGTCGATCGCCTCGCGCATCGCCCCGAGGCGGCGCCGCCCTCCCGCCTGCCCGAAGGCGTCCCGGTCTCCTCCGACGCGCCCCGCGCGCTCCTCGAGCCCACGCAGCTGGCGGCGTCGGGGCCGAACGCGGCCCCGGGCCTCGAGCGGCTGCGCAGCCGCGTCGAGTCCCTCGAGAAGGAGCTCCACGCCCTGCGCGAGACGGGCAAGGCCTGGGAGCAGGCCGTCGAGGAGATGACCGAGGCCCGCCTGCGCGCGAACCAGATCGCGGCGATCGCCACCTCCCGCAACGTGATCTCCGCCCTCGCCCAGGTCCAGGCCTCCGCGAAGATCGACGAGGACTCCGACGGCACCGGCGAGTACGGCGGCTTCCTCGAGCTCTCGGGCGCGGCCGAGGGCCGCATGCTCTCCGTCCTGAATCCCCCCGTCCTCCCCGGCGCCTTCCGCCTCCTCTCTCCCGCCGGCGAGGCGCAGCGCTCGGGCTACCTGTTCCGCATCTACCTCCCCGACGCACGCGGCCAGGGCGTGGGCGAGCCCGCCACCGGCTTCCCGCGGGGCGCCGTGGACCCTCAGCTCGCCGAGACCACCTGGTGCCTGTACGCATGGCCCGTCGAGCGCGGACGGACCGGCCTGCGCACGTTCTTCACGAATCAGGGCGGCGACGTCCTCGCGACCGACACCGCGTCCTACAGCGGCTCCGGGGCCGGCCCCGCACCCGACGCCGCCTTCCTCGAGCGCGGCACCATCACCGGCCGGATCGCCCTCGACGCGCGGGGGGCCGACGGCAACGAGTGGAAGCACGTGAACTGACCCCGGGACGCGCGGACGCGATCCCCGGGCGGAGGCGGGGGGCGGCGGGGGGAGGGGGTGCGAACGGGGGCGTGCGCCCGCGGGGCGCCTCCGTCAGCGCGGACGCGGCGTCGTCATCCGGTCCGTGGACGTCGCCGGGGCCGGGGGCGAGCCGGCCTCCGCGAGGGCTTCCGCGAGCTGTCGGTGGCTCCACGTCTCCGACGGATGCCGCGCCACGACGCTGCGCATCCGCGCGACCGCCTCTCCCGAGCGGCCCAGCGCGGCGAGCGCCGCGCGCAGCATGCGGCACACGTCCTCCCCGGCCTCCCCGAGCGGCAGGTCGCCCGCCAGCAGGGCCTCCGCGTCCGCGAGGGCTCCCTGCGCGTCGCCCGCCGCGAGCTTGCGTCCGATCGCGTCGTGCGCACGGCCCACCGCCACCCCGGGCTCC
>CAZJJQ010000257.1:0-6157 GCA_964546345.1 uncultured Planctomycetales bacterium | reverse complement strand
GCTCCCGGGCAGCGGCGAGCCGCTGGTCGTCGCGGTGCCGCCGCCGCGGGTCGTGGCCGGGGAGGCCGAGGGCCTGCGCATCGACGGCGGTCCCGCCGTGGCGCGGCTCGAGCTGCGGCGGTTCGATCCGGACCGGGACGAGCTCCGCCCCGACGACGCGGACGAGGCCGTGCTGGCGCGCGGCGGCACGCGCGCCGCGATCCGCCACGTGCTCGTGCCGCCCGGCCCCTGCGCGGTCCGCGTGGTCCAGGGGCAGCGCGACTCGAGCCCGGTCGCCGTCCCCGCCGAGACGGGGAGCGTGACCACCCTGCGCGTCGTCGTGCCGTTCGGGGCGGGCCTCGAAGGCGAGGTGGTGGACGGACGCCGGCTCGCCCCCGCGCTCGGAGCCCGGGTGACCCTGACGCGGCTCGAAGGCAGGGACCCGGGCCCGGGCGCCGTCGCGGACCGGCCCAGCACCGTGACGGACGAACGCGGACGCTACCGATTCATCGACGTGGCGCCCGGCGTGTGGAGCGTGGAGGCCTCGGATCGCGACGCGGCCTCCGCGCGCCAGGTCGTGCGCGTGGTCGAGGGTGAGGCCGGGTGGGTGGCGCCGCTCGTGCTGAGCGACGGCGGCCGCATCGAGGGCTCGCTCTCCGACGGGGCGGGCCGTCCGGTCGCCGGCGTCCCCGTGCGGATCTTCCGCCTGCCCGACGAGGAGGAGCAGGCGCCGGCGCTCTCGGGCGAGGACGGGCGCTTCCGCACCGCACCGCTCGCGGCGGGACGCTACCGTGTCCGCGCCGTCACCCGCGCGGCCTCGACCGACGGCGTGGAGGCGGAGGTGGACGTCGTCGAGGGCGAGCCCATCCGCGTGGACCTCCGCGCCGACGGCGGCGCCACGGTCTCGGGCGTGGTGCGCCGCCGGGCGACCCTCGTCGCGGGCGTGGAGGTGGAGATGGGGGCCGAGGCGGTCCGCGGCTGCGAGGCCCTGGTCCGACGTGCCACCACGGACGCCCTGGGAGCCTTCGCGTTCGAGGGCGTCCCCGAGGGGTCCTACACGCTGCGTCTGGTGGACGGCGCGGTGACGAGCGCCACGGCCGTGCACGTCGCGTCGGGAGATCGGATCCACCGCGACCTCGAGCTCGGGGAGGGCCGCATCAGCGGACGCGTCCGCACGGCGAGCGGGGAGCCCGTCCGGGGCGCCGAGGTCGTGGCGGTGCCGGAAGGGGCTCCGGAGGAGGCGGGCGTCGGACACGCCCGCACGGGCCCCGACGGGTCGTACGCCATCTCCGGCCTGGGGCTCGGGCGCTTCCGGCTCCTCGTGACGCCCCTCGCGCGCACGACGCGCGTGGTGCCGGGCGTGTTCGCCGAGCTGGCGGGGCGCGAGCCGCCCACGGACGTGGTGATCGGCGCCGGGGCGCGGCTCGACCTCGTCGTCCGCGACGACCGCCGCCGGGGCGTGCCCGGCGCGGAGGTCTGGATCGAGGATCCCACCGGCGTGGCGCTCCATCCCCGCGCCTTCGTGACGGGCGGTGGGGGACGGCTCCTGGTCGAAGGGCTCGTGGAGGGCCCCGCGCGGCTCCGCGTGAAGGCGCGCGGCCTCGGCCGCCCTCGGCTCGTGCCCGTGGTCCTCAAGGACGGGCTGGTCACGGCCTCCGAGGTGATCCTCGCGCCCTCCGGCTCCCTGCGGGTGATCGTTGCCGCCGGCCGCGACCCGCGCGCCCGCGCCCGCATCGACCTCCTCCGCGAGCCCGGGGGCGAGCCCCTCGAGCACCGGCGCACGCTCCGCCGCCCCGACGACGTCTCGGGGTTCGGCGTCACGCCGCGCACGGGCGTGCTGGTCCTCGACGACCTCGAGGAGGGGACCTACACCGTGGTGGTGGACGCGGGACGCGAGTTCGAGCCCGCGCGCGTCCTGGTCCGCGTGCGACCCCGCGAGGTGGAGGACGTCTCGATCTCCCTGCGCTTCAAGGAGCGCTGACGAACGAGGCGGCGTCCCACGTCGCGTCGCCACGCGAGGCGCGGCGCCGCGCAGCCTCGGGCGATTCGAGCCCTCGTGGCGTAGCATGGCGCGGGTGGCGCGACCGAACCGACAGCCCCCGCGGTCCGTTTCGTCCGGCGGGGGCGCGCGGTGAACGTTCCCGACCCCGACACCCAGACCATGCTGCGCGTGAAGGCCGGCGACGCCGCCGCCTTCCCGGCGTTGGTCGAGCGGTGGATCCGTCCGCTCGCGAGCTTCTTCCACCGCCTCGGCGCCGATCCCTCGCTGGCGGAGGACTGCGCGAGCGAGGTCTTCTACAAGCTGTACAAGACGCGCGAGAGCTATGAGCCCCGCGCCAAGTTCTCGACGTTCCTCTTCAGCGTCGCGCGGCATCACTGGATCGACGTCTACCGGCACTCGCGCATCGGTCCCACGACCGTGTCCGGGGACGGCCCCGCGGAGGAGGGGGGCGCGGGGGGCACGCTGATCGACCGGCTGGCCGCACCGGGGGATGCCCCGGGGGGGGAGGCCGAGCGCTCCGAGGTGTCCCAGGCCGTGCGGGACGCGGTGGCTGCCCTCTCCGACGAGCACCGGGAGGTCTTCGCCCTGGCCCAGGGCGAGGGCCTCCGCTACCAGGAGATCGCCGAGATCCTGCGGATTCCCGTGGGCACCGTGAAGAGCCGCATGCACACCGCCATGGCCCTGCTCCGGGACCGCCTCCGGCGCGCCGGGATTGAACCGTAGGTCCCCCGGCTCCGTTCTCCCTAGCGGACCCGTTCCCTTGACGACCCCCAACGACCGTAACCCGTTGTCCGACCTGCTCCTGGACTCGATCCGGGGGGAGTTGAGCCCGGAGGAGGCGACGCGCCTCTCGGACCGGCTCGCCGTCGATCCCGGGCTCCGGCGGGAGAGGGATCGGCTGGCGGCGTTCCTCGCGGCCGTGGACTCCGCGCACTCCCTGTCGCTCGACCCGAAGGCCGGGGAGCGCACGGCCGCGCGGGTGCTCGACCGGGTGCGGAGGGAGGAGGCCAGGTCCGCCCGCGCGGCGTCGGCCCCCGCCGCCCCCCGCCGTTCCGTGTTCTGGGCGCGCCTCCTGGCGGTCTCGGTCGCAGCCCACGTGATCGTCCTGGGGGTGCTCGGCCTCCGGCGCGAGGGTGCGCCGTCCCGCGTGGAGAGCGGCACCGACCTGCCGTTCACGCCCGTGGCGAGCGCCCCCGATCCCGACGACGACGGGCCCGGGTTCCCCACGGACGTGGACGATCCGTCCATGGCGGCGGTCGGGCCGTACACCTTCGACCGCGACGAGCCGCTGCCCGTCGAAGAGCTGCTCACCCCGACCGACCCGCTGCCGAGCAGCGCGCGCGAGCGGTATCCCGCGTTCCTGCGCGGCAGCGCCCGCGCCATGTTCGTCCGCACGAGCGATCCGATGAAGCGCCTGATCGAGACGCGCGTCGGGACGCCCGGCACCCTCGAGCGGGTCCAGCAGGGCCTCAGGGCTCTCGCTGCGCGCCAGGGCGCCGACGGATCCTTCTCCCGCGCGGCACCCGTCGGCGGCCGTGCGGGTGCCGAAGGAGACGTGCGGACCACCGCCACGGTGCTGCTCGCGTTCCTCGGGGACGGCAGCTCGAGCCGCGGCGGCGCGCACCAGCAGGCGGTGGCGCAGGGGGTGGCGTGGCTGCGGACGCACGCACCCACCGCCACCGATCGGGCCGATCGTTCGCTCGCATGCCTCGCCCTCGCGGAGGACTTCATGCTGGCGAGTGGGTCACTGACGCTCGCGGAGAGCCGCGTCCGCTCGGGGGAGCTGGTCTCCCTTCGCGCGGGCCTCGCCACGACGGCGCGCCGGCCTGCCGCCGGAGGCAACGATGCGTCGCGGGAGGATGCTGCGGACCGATGGGCGGAGCTGGCGCTCGCGGCGGTCGCGCGCGTGGGCGTCGGACCGGTGATCCCCGCGACGCTGCGCCACGTGCCCGCGGGCGATCTCCCTCCCGAGCCGGCGGTGGATCCGCGGACGGCGATGCTCGAGGGCGCCGACCTGTTGCGGGGCGGGCGCGGCGAGGCCTTCACGACGTGGAATCGCGCCACGGCGAAGGCGCTCGGGGCCCGGCTCTCGGGCGACGGACTCGTCGTCCTCGACGGGACGGCCCGGCTCGAAGACACGGCACTCGTCCTCCTCGCCCTGCAGGTCGCCTACCGCACGTACTAGCCCGACCTCTGCATGAAGGGGACGAGGTGGGGGCCGCGCCTGCGGCCCGGGCGCATCCTACGGCTCCCCTGCGTGCCGAAGTCGCACCCGCGAAGGGATCCCTCCACGGCGTGTGCCAAGAACACGTCCTCCCTCTCGGGCGCTACGCCAACTCGCGCCCTCGTCCGCTTGGCGACCGGTCGCGCAGTGCAGGGGACGCGAGCGAGCGCGCCGCCCGTGCGAGGGAGTACCGGGGTCTCCCCCGGTGATTCGCGCGCGTCACCTCCCGGTCACGCGTGCGACGAATCCGTGACCCTTCGTCCTCCGACACCGGCGGGCCGTGTCCTCCCCTGGGGACGTCCCCCGTAAAGTCCGACGGGCCGTGCGATCGGTCCGCACGTTGCTTCCGGCTCGCAGGGCACGTCGGCTTCGTTCCGAGCGACGGAACTCCTTGTAGCCACGGGACTAGGGCGCACCCTGGTCGGGGATCGCCTTCCCGGCATGGCGCTTGCTTCGAATTTGGGGAACAAGTCGGACGCCCCAACGTCCGATAGGTTGCGGGTGCGGGGGCTCGAGGCCCTGGGCCCGAGAGTTGGCGCAGGCGACCCACGGCGAGGCTGCGGGCGCCTGAGAAAGGCGAGTCATGGACATTCGGTTCCTGTGCATCGAGGGCGGCCGCAAGTACTACGCCGTCGTGATCTCCGGGGAGCGGATCTTCGTGGGCACCCGCGGCGAGTGCGCGCGGTTCCTGAAGATCCACGAGGAGAAGGTGGCGAGCGACCACCTGGACTCGCTGCGCAACCCGCGCAGCCGCGCCGTTCCCGTCCGCACGTTCCGTCAGTCGCGCCTGCGCGCGTAGGGCGCGTTCGCGCTCCGACCCCTGACGCCCTGGGCACGCCCAGGCTGCGAGGGGCGGTAGCGCAGCCGCGCGACGCGGGTGCGTCGCGTGGGGGGCCGTCCGCGGCGCGGATGGGGCCCTTCGATCGGGCTGGAGCAGGCGCGGGGAATCAGGATCGGCGAGGCAGGATCGGGGAGATCGGCCAGGTGGGTCGAGGGGGCCGACGGGGACCTCTGGAACTTCGGAGACGCCCGGGCCATGGGACGTCCGCGGGGGGCCGGTGGGAGTTGCGGGTCCGCGGACGGCGAAGGACCCTGCTCGACGCCCCGTCACGGCTTCGTCTCCATCGACCCACGGCGTCTGCCGAGGCCGGGCTGGTGCCGTGACGGCCGGCGGGTTTGCATGGGCGGATGCGTCCCCAACGCACGATCCGGCTGGGCGCGGCGCTGTGCGCGGTGGTGGCCGCCGGGTGGGGGCCCCGTGCCCACGCCGACGATGCCCGGCCGGGTGCCGGTAGGGCCGCCCCTCGACCGAGCGACGTGTTCGAAGGACTCTCGAAGCGGGTGCTGCCGCGCGCCGACACGGTGGTGGTGGGCACCGCGCGGGTCGTCCGGGAAGGCATCGGAGGCGCCGCCACCGTGGTCGCCGTGACGGTGGAGGAGGTGCTCAAGGGCTCCGCCTCGGGGTCGATCACCGTGTTCCTGTCGGGGCCCCGCAACACGGCCGACCCCGCAAACCCCTCGGCGCCGTGGTTCCCCGACGCCCGCCCGCATCGCTGCGCCCTGTTCCTCCGGACGGCGCCGAACGGGTCCGGCTACGGCCTCGAGACCCTGTTCTTCGCCGACGGACCCGAAGGCGCGGAGAAGGTCGAGGTGCTCGCGAAGGAGGTCCGCATCCTCGGCATCCCGGATGCCCCGACGCGGAGACGCCGCGCTCTCGCGCACCTGCTCGATCTCGTGGGCGGCGATCGGGCCTGGAGCCGGGCCCACGCCTCGAAGGAGCTCGAGGTCCTCGTGGACGTGGCACCGGAGCTCTTCGACGCGGAGGCGCGCACGGAGCTGCACGCGGCGCGGCGGAAGTCGTTCGACCCCGCCACGCGCGCGGCGCTGTCCCGGATCCTGTCCCGTCTGTCGCAGACGGGGGAGGTCGAGGGCGGAGACGCGCGCGCCGAGGC
>CAZJJQ010000256.1:0-6178 GCA_964546345.1 uncultured Planctomycetales bacterium | reverse complement strand
CTGGCGGCGGCCCCCAAGGCGGCCCCGCCCGCCCCGCCGCCGAGCCCTCCCGCAGGCGATGCGGCGGCCGTCGGCGGCGCGCCGCCGCCGCCCGGATCTGCCCTCGCGACCGCGCCTCGTCGCCCGCTGGGAGCCGGCATCCGGGGACGTCTCCAGTTCGATCAGGGCCTGCCTTCCGGCGTCTCGGTCACCATCTCGCCCGACGCGAAGGACCCCTCGCGCGGCCCGGAGCTCTGGCAGCCGGTGGCGCCCGAGATCGCCGCGGACGGCAGCTTCGACGCCGCGCTCCCGGACGGAGGTGCGGCGGTGGTGGAGGTGCGTTGGCCCGGGGGGAGCGCGCGCTTCGAAGGCAACGTCCGCGGCAACGAACAGCTGGATCTCGTGATCCGGCTGGGCACCGCGAGCCTCGAAGGGCGGATCCTCGACGGTGCCGGGCGACCCGTCGTGGGCGCCTCCGTGCGCGACGAGTTCCGTGCGGGGCGGTTCGAGCTCCTCGGCGGGCGCACCGTGACGACCGATGCGGCGGGGGCCTGGAAGATCGAGGACCTGCCCGCCGGCCGCCACCACCTCCAGACGACGCGTCCGGTCGGCGCCGACCTCGAAGGCGACGTGCGATGGGACACGGTGACCCTGGCGGCCGGGGAGCGTCGCACTCTCGATCTCGGCGTCGTCGCCACGGACGCGATCTGGTCCGGACGCGTACGACGCCGGGATGGGGGCCCTCCGGGCGGGGAGGGGCACCTGTTCCTGACGGTCGGATCCACCCACCTGCGTACGCGCTACGAGGCGACGGGACGATTCCGCATCGCGGCGCCCCCGGGCACCTACCAGGTGGTCGTCGAGCCTCGCGGCCCGCGCCGAGGATTCGTGCTTGATCTGCCTCCCGAGCTCCGTCCGGCGGGCGCCTCCCCCGCCCCCGCGGACTCGATCGTGCTCCAGCGCCACGTGAACGCGGACGTGATCCTCGCGGGCGGTGCCGTCTCGGGGCGGCTGCTCGCCGACGGACGCCCCGACGACGGCGCGACGCACGTGGCCTTCCGCCCGACGTCGCCCGGCTCCGGGGGCCCGACGCCGGACGCGGAGCCGCTCCTCGAGGCCCTCGACGGGGAGCTGCGCTTCGCGGCGGTCGCGCTCCCGCCGGGCCGCTATCTCCTGGCGGGCTTCGTCCGAGGCGGCCTGTTCGACCTCGTCGGCCCCGACGGCCGCCCGGTCGTCGCCGACGTGGTGGACGGCGGCGAGCTCACGGGGCTCGAGCTGAGGGTGGCGAAGCCATGACGGAGGCCCGCCCCGCCCGGACCGAGGTCGGATAGGCTGGTCCCAGCGTGCGGACCTTGCCGCACAGGCGAGGAGATCGGGTGCTGCGGACCGTCGTCCTGGTGCTGGGTGCCCTGCTCGCCGGCGCGGCGATCTGGGTGAGTGCGCGCCCGAACGCGACCGAGGCAGTTCTCCCGGAGATCCTCCCCGAGGTCTCTCCGAGGCTCCTCCCCGACGACTCGATCCAGACGACGCCCGTCGCAGCTCCCGAGGCCGCGGTCAGGGCCTCGACGCTTCGTGGGCAGGTCACCTTCGAAAGAGGCGCGCCCATGGACACGAAGGTCGAGGTCGCCGCACGAGACGCCCCGCGTGGATCCGCGGGGTCCTCCGAGGCCTTCACCCCCATCTCGGTCGACCGAGGGGGCGCGTTCGCGATTCCGCCGGCCGTCGGAGCCGACCCCATGGTCCGTGTCTCATGGTCGGGGGGAAACGCGCTGTTCGGTCCCCTCGATCCGGACTCGCTGGGCCGGCGGCCGGCAGACGTTCAGGACTTCGCCCTGGGGGAGAGCCACCTCGAGGGACTCGTCCTGGACTCGTCTGGGCGGCCCGTCGTCGGCGCCATCGTGCAGGACATCGCGCGCATGCCGGATCGCCCGGCGGCCAGCGCGGAGCGGCAGGCGCGAACCGACGCACGGGGCCACTGGGCGATCCGGTTCGTGCCCGCCGGCGACCACCTCCTCCGGCTGACGGTGGCGAGACAGCCGGGGCATGGGGGGTGGATGTGCAGCGAGTGTCTCTCGCTGGCGCGCGGCGAGCGTCGTGAGGTGGGGCTCGGGTGGGAGCCCGGGCACGTCACGTGGTCGGGGCAGCTGACGCTCGGCAAAGGCGTCTCTCCGGGTCCCGGGTTCTGCATCCGCATGTACGAGCGCGGCTCCTCGAGGAGCCTGACGTCGTGCTGTGATGACCTCGGTCGGTTCCGCGCGCCCGTTCGTGTCGGAACCTACGAAGTGCTCGTGTGGTCGAACGAGGACCAGGTGCTCCAGACCGTGCTGCTGCCCGGAGATCCCCGCCCCACCGGACGACGAGGCGAATCCAATGCCGAGCTCCGGCTCGTTGCCGACACGCACATGGAGATCGCCCTGGTGGGAGGGAGCGTGTCGGGCCGCGTGGGGGCCATTCCTCCGCAGGCTCGCGCCTCGACGCGTCTCCGGTTGCTCGGGGTGATTCCGGTCGGTCCGAGCGGTGAGCTCCCGCTGCGCATCGTGCGCGTACCCGTGGAGGAGCGAAACGAGTTCAGGCTCGTCTGTCTGCCCTCCGGACGCTACCGCCTGCGATTCCCGGCGGACGCCGATCGCCCGAATCTCCTGACCAGCGAAGGGGGGCCGGTCTTCATCGACGTGGTGGACGGCGGCGAGCTCACGGGGCTCGAGCTGAAGGTGATCGGACCGTGAGCTCGAGCTTCCGGAACGACGCGGACGACCCAGAGGGTGCATCGCACCGAGCGGATCGCGTTCCGTCACCCAGGAGAGGCGTCGCGTATCGCATCTTGTCCTGGGCCGTCGCGCTCCTCATCCTGGCGACGTTCTGGCAGTGCAGACGTCCGGAGACCTGGGAAGCCCTGTTCCCCGACTACCGACGGGCAAGAGCCCGGCGGATGCAGGAGATCCCGCCGCCGCCGCCGCTGGGGGAGCCCGCGCTCGCGCCCGCGCCACGCGGTCCGAAGGTCGCGCCGGTCCCTTCCCGCGACGCACCCCGCATCGGACCGTCGATGGCTGCAGCGCCGCCTGCGGAGGCGATCGGGGCCGGCATCCTCTGGGGGCGGGTGCTCGATGAACAGGGGCAGCCCGTCGTCGGGTACGCGGTGGGGGACCAGAAGGAAGGGGAAGGCCCGTCGTACGAGTTCGCGAGGACGACCGTCACCGATGCCACAGGCGCGTGGCGTCTGGAAGGCTGTCCCGCGGGGAAGCACACCGTCACCCTGTTCGATCGCACCGAGGCCCGGTTCGAAGCGCATGCCCCTCGGCGGGCGCGAACCGTGTTCCTCGAGCTCGCGACCGGGGAGATCCGTCAGGTCGAGCTCGGCGTTTCGCCGGACGACGTGATGTGGACGGGACGCGCTCGCACTCGGGACGGCACTCCCTTCCGCTGCGGATGGGACGTGCGTCTCCGGTCCTCCGCCCTGGAGCTCGCACGCAACATCGGCGAGGACGCGACGTTCCGGTGGAAGCTCCCGCCGGGGCGATACGCGGTCACCGTGGCGCAGGGACTCCAGGAGTTCGAGCTCGATCTCCCGGGAGCGCCGGGTTCCGGCACGGGTCGTTCCCCCACGGAGGCGTACGTGGGCGCCGGCCGCGACCTCGATGCGGACATCGTCGTCATGGCGGGGCGGGTGTCCGGCAAGGTGAGGGCCCCTGCGTGCATCGGTCAGGGCGTCCTCCGATTCATGGGAGTCTCCCGTGCGCTCTCTCCCGAGGACGGCATGTACGGTCTCGACCCGCCCCTGCACCTCGTCGCGTCGGACGGCAGCTTCGGCCCGGTGTTCCTGCCTCCCGGCCGCTACTGGGTAAGCCTGATGGGCTGGTGGGATGCGGACGATCCACACCTCGTCGATGTCGGGCTGCGTACTCCCGGGGGCGAGCCCGTGGAGATCCAGATCGCGGAGGGCGGGGAGATCACCGGGCTCGAGTTGCTGTTCGAGTGAGCGGCATCGCCGCAGGGTCGCCCCCCGACCGCCCCCCTCCCCCGGGGGCACCGCCTTGAAAGCCCGGCCGGTCGGCGATGATATGGGGGCATGTCCCCCGGCCAGCCCCCCCCGCCTGACGCGCCCGAGCCGGGCGGCGAGGTGGCGGAGTGGGTGCGGCTGGGGCGGGACGCGCTGGCGGCGCGGCACTACGCCGAGGCGCGCGAGTGGTTCGACCGCGCGCTCGCGGCGGCGCCGGACGATCCGAAGGTGCAGGCCCTCGCGGTGACGGCCGAGTTCTGGCGGCGCCTGGCGCGCGACGGCGACGGCTTCGCCCCCGCCGCCCCCCGACTCCGCTCCGCCGGCCCGAGCCGCCCCGCGTGAACCTCGACGTCGTAGGGGTGACCCCATCGGCAAGGACGGGCTGCTCGCCGAGCCCCGTGCCGCGCGGCGGCTCGCCAAGGTGTCGGTCAGGGGACACGATTGGCTCGCCGCCGCAGCACGCGCCCCATCGGGGGGGCACGTGATCGACTCTTGCGCGGGGCTGAGCGATCGAGCCCGATCGGTCGGGGGCGCGTCCACCGCGCATCGGGGTTGCCCCGCCGTCGTTCGACGACGGCTCCCCTCACGCTCCGTCCTGCGCGCCGCCGCGGCGCACGCCGCGCGGATCGTCGTCCTCGTCGCGATCGTGGGCGCGGCGCCCGGGCCGGCCCTCGCCGCCGACGCCGAGGCGAAGACCGCCCACGTGCACGCCCGCGGGGACGTGCCCGAGGAGGAGCTCGCCGCGTACTGCGCGCTCGCCGAGGCCGTCTGGCCCCAATGGAAGGCGTACTTCGGGACGGAGCCGCCCAAGGACCGCATGCCGCTCGAGCTCGACGTGCGTTCCGATCGCAAGGGCTTCCTCGACGCGGTCCATCGGGTGGGGGTGCTCGGCACCCTGCCGGCCGCGGGCGGCTACTACGATCCGCGGAGCCGACTGTCCTTCCTCTACCGCCAGCCTCACCCGACCTCGACGCGCCTGCTCGTCCTGCACGAGCTCACCCACCAGTTCCAGTACAAGGCGCTCCAGGACGACGTGCCGGACCGCAGCCCCTTGTGGCATCGGGAAGGCCTCGCCGAGCGGTTCGGCTATCACCGCCGCCTCGGCGCGAAGGTCGAGACCGGGGCGTACGACATCGTCTCGATCGACGACCGTCCGACCGAGTGCGCGAAACGCGTCGCGGAGGGGAAGTTCGATCCGTGGGCGGTCGGCACGGGCCAGGCCACGGCGTACGACTACACCGACGCGCTCGCGCTCGTCGAGACGTGCATCTCCACGAAGGACGAGGTGATCCGCGACGCCTACCACCGGTTCGAGCGGGAGCTCTACAAGGGCGGGAACGCCGGCTCCAAGTTCGAGCGCGCCTTCGACGGCCGACGCGCCCGTCTCGAGGCCGCCGCGAAGGAGGTCTGGGGCCGCTTCCAGCGCACGTGGCACGTGGTCTACGTCGCCTGGGACGAGCAGGACGGCGTGATCCTCGGCCGCGGGATGCCGTGGGCGTTCCTGCGCTACCGCGACCTTCCCACGGGGTCCGTGACCTCCATCGAGGCGAAGATCGGCCTCGGGAAGGACACCGTGGCGGGCGGCCTCGCCGTCGCGGCGAAGACGCCCGAGGACCTGGTCGGCGTGGTGCTGCGCCGGGAGGGGCGCGTCCACCTCACGGTGCGGCGCGGCGGCGCCTGGACGGATCTCGCCGTCTACGCGTTGCCGGGCGGGCCGCCTCGGGGGCCGGTCGCCCTACGGCTGACCGTGCGAGGGCTCGAGCTCCTCGTGGACGTGGAGGGAGTTCCGGCCCTCCGCGCCGACGCCGCGGCGGCCGGCCTGGGCTTCGCGGACTTCACCGCCCCGTGCGGCCTCTTCGCCGAGAGCGGCGACGTCACCTTCGAGGGCGTGAAGGTCGGGGAGAGGTAGGGCCTGGGACGCAGCGGGTGACGGAGGGTCGGGGGCCCGGGGGCTCCAAGGCTAGGGGGCGGGGGGGGCGGGGGGGGGGGGCGGGGGGGGCCCTGGGGGGGGGGGGGGGGGGGGGGGGGGGCGGGGGGCGCGCCCGGCCTAGGCCGGCTCCCCCCGCGCCCCCCACCCTCCCGAAACGGGTCGCCTCCCGAGGACGCGCCTAGAACGGGATGTCGTCGTCGAACTTGGCGTAGTCGTCCTGCGGGGTGTCGCCGCCCCCTCCCCCGCCCATCGAGCCGCCGTCGGCGCCCTGC
>CAZJJQ010000255.1:0-6183 GCA_964546345.1 uncultured Planctomycetales bacterium | reverse complement strand
GCAGGCGCGCGCGGCCGCGAGGCGCCCCACGGGCGCGACGACGGCCAGCACGGTGCCCCGCGCCTCGGACACCGCCGCGGCCGGCTCGCGGTCGCCGGTGAGCACGAGGGAGGGGAGGCCCGCCTCGCGGAAGCCTTCGACGACGACGACGTCCGCCGAGGGGAAGAAGCGGGCGACCAGCGCCACGGGATCGCGCGACTCCGTGCGCTCGAGGAAGGCCGTGCCCGTGGGCCCGCTGACCGCGACTCCCGCGGCGCCGGCGCCCGCGAGGCGGTCGGTGTCCTTGCCGGGCCGGTCCATCTCGAAGCCGTGCGACGCGTGCTTCACGTAGCCGACGCGGAGCCCCTGGGCGGTCCATCGACGGACGAGCGCCGCCGCGAGCGTCGTCTTGCCGGCGCCCGACGGGCCCACCAGCGCGACGAGGAGCGGGGCGGCATGCGTCGGCATCGGACGGGTCTCCTCGGGACGGCCGCGGACGGGCCCTCGTGCCCGCCGCGCAGCGCGCGCCAGCATAGGTCGTCCCGGCGCGGCGCGCGACCGGTCGCCGAGGCGGTCCGCCCGCGGGAGGCGCGCCATGCGTGATCCGCTCCACCGCGTCCCGATCCGCTACAAGCTCACGCTCGGCTTCGTCGGCCTGTGTCTCGTGGCCTACCTCGTCTCCTCGTGGCTCGTGTCGTCGTCGGCGAAGTCCGCCCTGCGCGAGCAGATCCTGGCCCGCCTGCAGGCGTCGTCGCAGGCCCGTGCGCTGCTCGTGGAGGCCTCCCTCGAGGGCCTCGCGGCGCGCGTGCAGGACTTCGCGTCCGACGGGCTGATCCGCGGAGAGGGAGCCCGGCTCGCCGCCGGGGCCGGCGTGCCCGACGCGGCGGCGTCGGAGCCGCTGCGGCAGCATCTGCTGACGAACAAGCTGCCGATCGTCCCCGCTTTCGTCGGGCTCTCCCTCATGTCCGAGGATGGACGAGTCCTCGCGACGGTGGGGGAGGCGGGCGTGCCGGACGTCGTCGGGGAGCCCGCGGCATCGGGGCCCGCGACGCAGGTGGGGGGCTTCGAGACCCCGACGGACGCGCCGCCGCGCTTCCCGATCTCGACGCCCGTGGCCTCGCTCGACCGCACGCGGCGCTTCGGGCGGCTGGTGGCGTGGATCGACGCGCAGCGGTGGTTCGGCGCGGTTCCCCTCGCCGGCGACGCGTCCACGGGCGCCCCCCGCGTGCGCATCGTGGACCGTCGCGGGACCGCCCTCGAGGCGACCGCGGCGACCTCCGACGAAGCCGGCGGGCGCGCCCACGTGCGGCTCTCCCCGGCCGGGCCCGGGGCGGGGGGCATGGACCCCGACGCCGGCGGCGGGGGGGAGCGGCTCTCCCACGCGTGGCCCGTGGCGCTGTCGGGGTGGTCCGTGGTGGTGGACCTCGACGCCGCGCGGGCGTTCGCCCCGGCCGCCGGGCTCCAGAGCCGGTTCCTCGGCGCGGGGCTCCTCGTCGCGTCCGTGGCCGCGGCCCTGCTGTTCGTCCAACTCCGCTTCCTGGTGCGCCCGCTCGGGCTCCTGCGCGACGTGGCCCGCAGGCTCTCGGACGGCGACTTCCGGGCCCGCGTCGCGGTGAGCTCCGAGGACGAGGTGGGGGAGGTCGCGCGGGCCTTCAACGTGATGGCCGAGGCGGTGCAGGACCGGACCGAGCGGCTCGAGAGGACCGCCGCCGACCTCCAGGCGGGCAAGGACGAGCTGGCGCGGGAGCGGGACCGGCTCGACACGATGGTCCACTCGATGCAGGACGCGCTGCTCTTCTTCGACGACGAGGGGCGCGTGACGCTGTCGAACGCGGCCGCGGCGCCCCTCCTGCCGAGCCTCGTGGGGGGGGCCGGCCGCGACCTCGCCGTCCTCTGCGCGCGAGGGGACGGGGGCCACCCCCGCGACTGCGTCGGGTGCCTCTCCCGCGGGGACCTGCCTCGGCAGTCGTGCCGCCTGCACGTCGGGTCGCGGATCTTCGAGGTGCTCGCGACGCGGGTCCCCTCCGCCCACGGCTGGCTCGGTCGTCTGCTCGTGGCGCGCGACGTCACCGAGCTCGTGACGCTCGACGAGCGCCAGGCGCGCCAGGAGCGGCTGGCCGTGCTCGGCGAGGTCGCGGCCGTCGTGGCGCACGAGCTCAACAATCCCCTCTCCGCCGTGGCGATGTACGCCCAGATGATGCAGGACGAGCTCGCGCCCGAGTCGCCGTTCCGCGAGCACGTGGACGTCATCCGACGCAACACCGAGACATGCAGCCGCACGATCCGGGGGCTGCTCGACTGGGCCTACAGCGCGGACCCGGAGGTCACCGAGACCGACGTGCAGGAGCTCGTCGAGGAGGCGCTGCGGTTCGTGCGCCCGCTCACCCAACGGGCGCACGTGGCGGTGGCCGAGCGGCGAGGGCTCGCCGACCCCGGGGTCCACGCCGACGCCGTCCAGCTGCGCCAGGTGCTCGTGAACCTCCTCATGAACGCGGTTCAGGCCCTCTCCGGGCGGGGTGGGCGCGTCGAGGTCGCGACCTTCGAGGCCGACGACGGGCGCACCGTGGTGCTCGACGTCACCGACGACGGCCCGGGCATCTCGCCCGAGCGGCGCGACCGGATCTTCGAGCCGTTCTACACCACGAAGCCCGCCGGGGAGGGCACGGGGCTCGGGCTCCCGATCTCGCGCCGGATCGTGGAGGCGCACGGCGGCACGCTCGAGCTGGTCGAGGCCGAGCCCGGCCGCACCACGTTCCGCGTGCAGTTGCCGCGCCGGGCCCGCGTCGTCGCCCGACGCCCGGCCCCGGCGTCGGCGGCGGGGGGGGGAGCGAGGTGAGCCTGCGCGAGGTCCTAACCGGCCTGAGGGCGCTCGTGGTGGACGACGAGGAAGACGTCCGGCGCGGCATCGAGCGCCTCGTGCGGTCCACGGGCGCCTCGACGGCGGGGGCGGAGAGCGGGGAGGCGGCGCTGGCCGCGCTGGAGCGGGAGCCCGCCGACCTCGTGATCAGCGATCTCCGGATGCCGGGGATCTCCGGCACCGAGCTCCTGCGCGAGGTCCGCAGTCGTCGTCCCCACGTGCAGGTGGTGATGATCACCGGCTTCGGGACCATCGAGACGGCGGTGACCTGCCTCCAGTCCGGGGCCGCCCACTTCCTGACGAAGCCGTTCGACAACGCGCACCTGCTCGAGGTGGTCGAGCGCGTCGGGCTCCAGGCACTCGCGGCCCGACGCGCGCGGGAGGCCGGCCGCGCGTCGGAACGGCCCGTCGTGGCGGAGGATCCCCGCTCCCGCGAGGTGTTCGCCCAGGTGGACCGGATCGCTCCCCTGCGGGTCCCGGTGCTGCTCGAGGGGAGGAGCGGCACGGGGAAGGAGGTCGTCGCTCGTGCGCTCCACGATCGCGGGGCGCACCCGGAGCGGCCGTTCCTCGCGGTGAACTGCGCGGCGCTGCCCGACACGCTCCTCGAGTCCGAGCTGTTCGGCCACAAGCGGGGCGCCTTCACCGGCGCGCACAAGGACCACCAGGGCCTGTTCGCCCAGGCGGCCGGCGGCACGGTGTTCCTCGACGAGATCCCGTCCATGAGCCTGCCCTTCCAGGGGAAGCTCCTCCGGGTGCTCGAGGACCGGCGCGTCCGCCCCCTCGGAGCCGTGAAGGACGAGGCCGTGGACTTCCGTCTGATCGCGGCGACCAACCGGGACCTCCCCACCCTGATCGGGAAGGGGGCCTTTCGGGAAGACCTGTACTACCGCCTGCGCGTGATGACGATCCGGCTGCCCGAGCTCAAGGATCGGCCGGGCGACGTCCCGGCGCTCGCGCGGCTGTTCGTCGAACGGGCGGCACGGGACCTGCTCGGCCCCGGCGCCCCGGTGCCCACCCTCTCGCCGGCGGCGCTCGAGGAACTGCGCGCGCATCCCTGGCCCGGGAACGTGCGGGAGCTCGAGAACACGCTCCAGCACGCGGTCGTCGCGGCCCAGGGTGGCGTGATCCTGCCGCACCACCTCCGTCTCGAGGGTCGGGACGGTGGGTCGTCGGACGGGGAGCACCTGCTCTCCTACGACGAGGGCAAGCAGCGCGCGATCCAGCGGTTCCAGCGGCGGTTCGTCCTGGCGGCCCTCGAGCGTTCGGGCGGGAACGTCACGCGGGCGGCGGAGGCCTGCGGCATGACCCGTGCGGCGCTCCAACGCATCCTGAAGGACCTGGGCGTCGATCGCTCCGAGTTCGGACCGTCGCCGGACGGGGACGCGCCGTAGGCACGCGGCCGCGGGCGCCCGCCGGGAGCGCGGGCGTCGTCGCGGGGCTCGATCGACCGCATACGCCGGTACGCAGCGGATCCGACGCGCGGCCCCAAGGACTTACGTCGGATCGCAGCCCCGAGCCGCATACCGCGATATGCGGCGGTCGCCCTCATACATTCGCGCCCCTCGCGCGCAACCCCCCGTGGCGCAACGGCTTGCGGCGAGCGTGGACGGCGCGCTGCACCCGGCCCGGAACTTGTGAAGGGAACGGGCGGAGGTCGCCCGATGCCCGCGCCCTGGTCCACCGCCCTCGCCGTCGGTGTCCTCGTCCTCGCCGTCGTCGCACCCGCCGCGTGGGCGGAGGGGGATGCCGACGACTTCCGCCAGAACTGCGCCAGCTGCCACACCATCGGGGGAGGGCGGCTCGTCGGCCCCGACCTGAAGGACGTCACGAAGCGCCAGAAGCGCGACTGGCTGGTGAAGTTCGTCGCGGACCCGCCCGCCATGCTCGCGAGCGGGGACGCATACCTGGCGAAGCTGGTCGCCGAGGCGCGCAACGTGGTCATGCCGCCGGTGGCCGGGATGACGGCGAAGCGCGCGGACGCGCTGCTCAACCTCATCGAGGCGGAGAGCAGGCTCGAGAAGTCGCGCTTCGCGAGCTCGGGCGTCTCCGACCGGCCGTTCCTGCCGGCCGACGTCGCCCTCGGCCGCGACCTCTTCTCGGGCCGGGGCACCCTCAAGGCAGGGGGCACCGCGTGCCTCTCGTGCCACCACGTCGGGGGGGTGGGGGGCTTCGGGGGCGGGATCCTCGGCCCGGACCTGTCCGACGCGTTCGCGCGGCTCGGCGGTCGCAAGGCGCTCGGCGCGTGGCTGCTCGCGCCCCCGACCCCGACGATGAAGCCCCAGTTCGGGGCGAGGCCCCTCGATCCCGAGACCGAGGTGCTGCCGATCCTCGCTTACCTGAAGGACGTCTCCGACCGGCACGCGTCGCCCGACCGGACCGGGCAGCGCCTCGCGTTCGTCCTCGTGGGGGCCGCCGGCGCGGCGCTCCTCCTCGTCCTCATGGACCTCCTGTGGAAGCGTCGCTTCCGCGGGGTCCGCGCCGCGCTCGTGAAGGGAGCACGCTCATGAGCCAGCACGGCAACGGCGCCGGCGACGGCAACCCGTGGATCGAGGACGAGCGGAAGCCCGAGCTCCGTCGTTGGGAGGAGTTCTATCGGAACCGCTGGCAGCACGACAAGGTCGTCCGTTCGACCCATGGCGTGAACTGCACGGGCGGATGCACCTGGAACATCCACGTCAAGGACGGCATCGTCACCTGGGAGATGCAGGGGCTCGACTACCCGGCCCTCGAGCCCGGGCTTCCGCCCTACGAGCCCCGCGGCTGTCAGCGGGGCATCTCGTACTCCTGGTACCTCTACTCGCCGCTCCGGGTGAAGCACCCCTACGTCCGCGGCGCGCTCCTCGATCTCTGGAAGGAGGCGCGCAACGCGCACGAGGACCCGGTGGAGGCCTGGCGCTCGCTCGTCTCCGACCCGGTGAAGCGCAAGCGGTGGCAGACGGCCCGCGGCAAGGGCGGGTTCCGCCGCGCCACGTGGGACACGGCCCTCGAGATCGTCGCCGCGTCGTGCGTGGACACGGTGCGCACCCACGGCCCGGACCGGGTCGCGGGCTTCTCGCCCATCCCGGCGATGTCGATGCTCTCCTACGCCGCCGGCTCCCGGTTCCTCCAGCTCCTCGGCGGCCTGTCGCTGTCCTTCTACGACTGGTACTGCGACCTGCCGCCCGCCTCCCCCGAGATGTGGGGCGAGCAGACCGACGTCCCGGAGTCGGCCGACTGGTTCAACGCGAAGCTGTTGGCGGTCATGGGGTCGAACCTCAACATGACCCGCACGCCCGACTGCCACTTCGCGGCGGAGGCCCGCCACAACGGCAGCAAGATGGTGGTGTTCTCGCCCGACTTCAGCCAGG
>CAZJJQ010000254.1:0-6199 GCA_964546345.1 uncultured Planctomycetales bacterium | reverse complement strand
CTATCTCGGCGTCGCCGCGGCAGGGGCGCCCGTCCCGCTCGGGCCCGCGACGGCGGCCTCCGTCGGAGCCTCGACGGCGCCCCGGCCCTCCTCCACCTCCCTCGCGAGGGCCGCGTAGTCGGCGGCGCCCGGCGAGTCGGGCGCGTAGTCGAAGATGTGTTTCCCGTGGCTCGGGGCCTCGGCGAGGCGGATGTTGCTCCGTACGCGGGAGGAGAAGACGAGGTCGCCGTAGTGCCCGCGCACCTCGTCCACCACCTCCCTCGACAGTCGCGTCGCGTCCACCAGGGTGGGGACGATCCCGGTCACGCGCAGCGCGGGGTTGATCCGGCGCTTCACGAGATCGACGGTGCGGTCGAGCGCGCCGAGGCCTCGCATGGCGAAGAACTCGGTCTGGAGGGCGATGAACACCTCGTGCGCCGCCGCGAGCGCGTTCAGGGAGAGCAGGCCCAGGCTGGGCGGGCAGTCGAGGAAGACGTAGTCGAAGGTCGCCTCGGGGAGGTCGGCGAGGGCGTCGCGCAGGAGGACCTCGCGTCCGATCACGCTCGCCAGGTCGAGCTCGGCCCCGGCGAGGTCCTCGTGGGAGGGCAGCACCCGGAGCCCCGGCGTGCTGGTGTCCACCACCGCGTCGAGGATCGGCTTGCCCTCGACGAGGACGTCGTAGACCGAGGCCCGCGGCTCGCCCTCCGGCGCGTCCCCCAGCAGGTGGTCGGTCAGGTTCCCCTGGGGGTCCATGTCCACGAGCAGGACCCGGCGCCCCCGCAGCGCGAGGGCCGCGCCCAGGTTGACCGACGTCGTCGTCTTGCCGACGCCGCCCTTCTGGTTGACGACCGCGATGATGCGCACGACGAGAGTCTAGGCGGGCTCGACGACATCCGGGGCCTCCTCCCCGCCCCCGTCGGGGGCGTCGCCCGGCTCGCCGTCCGCCTCGGCGCCGGGCCCGGCGACCCCGCCGCCGTCCTTCATCAGCTCGTCGAGCAGGATGGTGGCGAAGGCTCCGGGCGGGAGGGTGAACCGGACGACCACCGCATCGGGCCCGTCCGGCGCGAGGGAAGCGTCCCCGAGGGGCACCCGGTAGGGGCGCCGGGTCCCGCGGGTGCGGATCGCGTCCGCCCGGAAGAGGTCGTCGCTCAGCCCTTCCGGGCCGAGGACCGACCGCTCGAGGGCCAGGGGTGCCCCCGACGGCTCCCGCAGCTCGTAGCCGGGCAGGGGGCCCGTGGGGGAGGCCTCGAACCGGGCGGCCCGCGGTGCTTCCGCCGCCGGGTCCGTGACGCGGTACATCGCCCCCGTCCCGTGCTGCCAGGCGAGGTCGCCCTCGAGCAGGCGGTCGTAGGTGTCCTCCGCCAGCCGGGCGTCCAGGCACCGGTTGAACAGCCACGACTGATAGGCGGACACGTAGATCTTCCGCGGTCGCTTCCCGAGGGCCTCGTAGGCCTCCCGCGGGTCCCCCGTCCTCAGGAGCGCCCCCAGCGCCTTCTTCTGGATCCGGTGCTTCATGGGGAAGGACGCCAGCGCCCCCGCCGGATCGCCGCGATCGTACGCCTCGCGGGCGCGCCGGACCCGGGGATCCCCCTCACCCGGGTGCGGGCGGCCCAGCAGGTGCGCCAGGAACTCCACGAAGTCGCCCCGTACGAGCGCCTTGCCGAGCAGGTGCCCGTCGTCCTTCACGCCGAAGCGCTGCACGCCGTACGCGTTCGGCACGCCCCGCCGCACCAGGAGCGCGAGCGCCTCGCGCGCCGCGTCGAGGTGCGCGAGGTTCGCGCCGCGGATGCGGATCGTGAACCGGTTGCCGAGCAGGTGCCCGATCTGCACCCGGGTCGGGTGGCGCGCCGCCTCGAGCACCCGCATGCGGGGATGCGAGATCGCGAGCAGCCGCTCGGGCGGCACGCGGTGCACCGACATCGTCTGCCGCGTGACCGCGCGCGCGTCCTTGAGGCCCGCGTAGCCGATCTTGTGCTCCGAGACCTTCACGGCCTTCGAGATCCAGAGCAGCGACTCGAAGGTGGACATCCCCCGCTTCTCGAGCGTGAACAGGACGTGGTCCCCGACGCCCTCGGGGCGGTAGAGGGGCACCTCCTCGACCAGGAAGTCCTCCGGCACCGTGCGGATGCGTCCAAAGAGGCCCGGCAGGCCCTCGGTGACTCGGCGGATGCGGGCGGGTGCGTCGATGGGAGGCCTCGGCGAGGTCGCGGCCGGCGGGGGAGGAGGGGGGCGCGGGGGGGAACCCGCGCGCGGAGGGGGCGCCTCGGAGCTCACCCCCGAGGGGCGCGGGGCTCGGGGAGCGCCCGTGAGGGGGCGGCCGGGCGGGGGAGCTCGATCGCGGGCTGCGCGCGGATGCGCGCGGCCCGCGGCGTCACTTCGGCTCCTCGAGGATCTCGAAGGTCTTGAGGATCTCGGCGATCTCGTCCTTGAAGAAGCCCCACCCGTCCTTGCGGACCACGATGCGCAGGACGTAGGTCCGCTCGTCGTTGGAGAACGCGTAGTGGAGGTGGGTCTCCTCGCCGGCGCGCTCCGTGAGCCCGATCATGCAGAAGCGCCAGGCGCCCTTCACCCGCTCCTTCTTGATCGTGGCCATCTTGGCCTCGACGATGACGCCGAAGCGCTCCATGTCCGACACCGAGACGTGCTCGTCGGGCTCGGTCCGCTTGACCTCCTTCTTCTTCGCGAGGTCGGGGAGCGTCAGGAGGGGCTGCTTCGGGCTCACGGCCGGGAACGGCATCGTGGCCAGCGCCCCCTTCGGATGGCCCTTCTCGAAGGACGTCCAGAGGCCCTTGAGGTAGTCGTCCAGGTTGAAGGCCGTGACGGCGCCCTTGATCCGGTAGACGAGGAGATCCACCGTCGAGGAGGACGGACCCTGGTTGGCGTCGAACCGGAAGCCCAGCTCCCGCTGATCGGGCTTCGAGCGGTCCACCGGGACGCTCTTGAACTTCTTCGGCTTCGTCACGCGGAAGCCGAAGGCGAGGTCGGTGACCGGCTTCACCTCGCCGGAGTCGCCGTCCACCTTCGGGGCGTCCGCGGGGTCGGCGCCGGGCGGCGGGGCGATGGGCTTCTTGGGGATCGCCGTCGGCTTCGGGATCTCGAAGGACAGCTCGATGGTGTCGAGGTCGTCCTTCAGGTGCTCCCGGTCGTGCTTGGTGTGCCAGGCCCACATCGCGAGCCGGTACATCTTCTTGCGGATCACCCACGCGAACAGGCGACCCTCGCACTCTCCGGGCTCGGCGGCGAGGTTCGCGCAGGGGCCGTGCGCCTTCACCTGGGCGGCGGGCACGCGGCTCACCTCCACGTTCACGCCGTCCACCTCGTGGGCCGGCCACTTCTTGGGATCCTTGTCCCAGCGGTTGAGCAGGAGCGACTTGACCTCGTCGCGCGCGGCGAGGCCGGCGACGGCCCTGTCGATCTTCTCGCGGGCCGCCTTGATCTTGGTGTCGAGGGCCTCGGGGACCTCCTCGAGCTTCTGCGCCTCGACCTCGAGCAGCTGCCACTCGGCGACCCAGGTCTCGTACTCCGGCTCGAAGTCCTTGGGCACGTCCTGCACGGAGAGGAGGAGGCGTCCGCCCTCGCCGGCGGCGGCCGTCTTCCCGTCGGCCAGGGTCTCGAGGCGGCGGTTCGCGGCCACCTTCACCCCGAGCTTGCCGAGGTCGTCGAGGGGCGCCCAGGCCCAGCTGTCGGGGACGTGGAGGGCGTAGTTGTCGTCCTCGCCGTCCTTGATCTTGTCGGCGCGGGCCGGGGCGAGCGGGCGCAGGCCGAGGGAGGCCACGAGGGCGAGGAGGAGCAGGAGGCGGGGGCAGCGGGTGCTCATGGGCGGCTCGGCGGCCCCGACGTCGTCCGGGGCCCGGGGCGGGGGAGTTCGGAGGGGGTCAGGAGAACTTGATGGAGTCCACGAGCTTCTTCGCCAGGCCGCCCAGCGCGGACTCGCCGGCCTTGCCGCCCAGCTGGATCTTCACCCAGAACACGTTCTGGCCGCTCTTGACGACCCAGCCGCGCTCGATGAACGGCTGCCCGTCCTTGGTGCCCGTGAACTCGTACGAGGCGCCCTTGCCCCCCTTGAAGCTCGACGGCTTCTTGTTCTTGTCCTTCTCGCGGGTCTTGGGCGTGGACATCTCGTTGCTCCACGTGCCCTCGTGATCGTCGATGAGGGACTCGGGCTCCTTCTTCTGCCGGACGAACGCCTCCGCCGGGAAGCGCTGCACGCTCACGAACGCGTACGCATCCTGGGCGCGCGTCTCCGCCGCCGTCACGTAGGTGTCGAAGCCCTGGTCCGTCGCGGAGAACTTGAGGCGGAGCCACTCGGGCTGGAACGTCATCGAGAGGGTCGAGTGGGTGAACGGCTCGTTCTTCTTCGTGACCTTCATGCCGTCGGTCCGGACGGCCGTGTAGCTCGGGAACGGCGTCACCCAGGGGCCGCGGACCCCCTCGTTGGTGTCGTCCCAGACGAGGCCCTGGACCGTGGCCTTGATCCACTTGTCGTGGGTCTGCTCGGCCTTGTCGTCGGCGATCACGACGAGCTGGTAGACGACGCCCTTGAGGACCGCGAAGTAGAACTTGAGGAAGAGCGGCTTGCCCGTGGCCTGGTTCTCGCCCTTCAGGGAGCGGGACGCGCCGCGCCAGTTGCCGATGACGCAGTCGTCGTCGATGTTGGGGATCGCCGAACCCTTGAAGTTCTTCGCGTCGTCCTCGAAGTTCTGCTCGTTGCGGACGATGCCCTGCGGCGTGGCCCCGGGACGCTCGGGCTGCACCAGGAGGCGGACGGTCGCCACCGTCTCGTCGTCCACCACGAGCCCCGCGATGGACACGAGGCCCTGCTCGCCCTTCTTGATCCCGGGCTTGCCCTCGGAGGCCCAGCCCCACTTCGCCTCGGGCTGGCGCGACGTGCCCTCCTGCGGGTTGCGGATCTCGGGCGCCTTGTACTCCTTGGGCAGGGTCCAGGTCAGGCCGAGTCCCTCCAGGCGCCGCACGCGCGGATCGGCCGGTGCCGGGGTGTCTCCGGGCGGGGCGTCGCCGCCCGGCGCGGGGGGCGCGGGATCCTCGTCGGCCGCGGCGCCCGCCAGGAACCGATAGCCCTTCGCGACCGCCTCGACCTCGGCGGCGATCTCGGCGTGGGCGCCGTTCGTGCACTTGAGCTCGAGCTGGTGGTACTTGCCGGCCACGATCCCCGCGTAGATGTAGGACGCGATGACGCTGCCGTTGCTCGCCTTCCCCACGATCTTCATCATGCGGGAGCTGCCGGCCCCGGACCAGGAGACGTCGTGCTCCTCGACCTTCGTGTCCGAGAGCGCCTTCTGCTTGTTCTCCTTCACCTGCGCGAACATCGACGTCACCGATCCGCTGCCGCCCGCGTCACGGACGAGGACCCAGGCCGACACCTCCACCCCGGGGGAGACGACCCGCTTCACCACGGTGACGTAGCCGAACTCCTTGTCGGCTGCGGCCGGCTCGATGAAGGTCCATCCCTCCGGCACGGTCATCTTGAAGTTCTGGGCCGTGAACTCCTTCGTCTGCCCTCCGTCGGCGCGGACGAGCCGGCCTCCGGAGAGCGTCGCCACCCAGGCGAGCACGAGGGTGAGGAGCAGGGCGGATCGGGAGCGGAGATGGCGCATCGGGGAGTCCTTCGCCTCCGGTGCATGCGAACCGGGGGCCAACCGTGGATTCTACCGGAACGGGGGGTGGCCCCGTTCCGGGGGATGGGGGGGCCTGGACGGCGGAGCCGGAGCGCGGGGAGCCGATCCGAGGGCGGGGGGGAAGGTGGGGGCGGCAGGGGCGAGGGGACCGCGGAGGGTCCGGAAGCGGACGAGCCCCGTCGGAGGCCCGGGCTCCGCCGCCCTCCTTCCGCCGAGAACCTGCTTCCCACCGACCCCGCTGCCCACCACCCCCCCCTTCCCACCGACAGCGCCGGGGCGCGTCACCCCTCCCCCCTCACGAGCGGGGCGGGGCTCCGCGGGGCCGTCGCCGGGAGGCTCGGGGGGGGGCGCCATCGCCCCCCACCCCGCGCCCACGGTCTCGGCCGTCAGACGAGGGCCAGCTCGCCCTGGCCGTCGCCCGGGGTCTCGTCCTCGTGGGGGACGCGGGCCACGGAGACCAGGCGGTCCGACTCTTCGAGGTTCATGAGGCGGACGCCTCCGGTGGCGCGGCCGATGAGCCTCACGTTGAGCACGGCAAGACGGATCGTCTGGCCCTTCTCGGTGATGCAGATCACGTCGTCGCC
>CAZJJQ010000253.1:0-6202 GCA_964546345.1 uncultured Planctomycetales bacterium | reverse complement strand
TCTCCCCCGCATCGGGGGGGCCGTGACGCCTTCTACGATTTCTTCACAGCCTCTCCGTGTCGGGAACACGCTCTCCTCCTCGTTCTTCGCGCGGTGCCCCCTGGCGCTCGTCCGCGGTCCTCAGGAAGCGGTGGGTGGACGGGCCCTCGCGGGGGGGGCAGCCTGGTTCGGGGCGGGTCCTCCCCCCGCCGCCCCCCTCCTCCGCCGACGGGGTCCGTGCGCGCGTGGCCTCCGGCGCGGTCCGGTCCTTCCCCGGTCCCGCGGGGACGGCCGGGTAGGCTCCGGCTGATGCGCCGTTCCTGGGTCATTCCCTGCTACCAGGAGGCCGAGGCGCTCGACGCGGGACTGCCCGCGCTGCTCGCGCTCCCGGGAGACGAGATCGTGTTCGTGGACGACGGCAGCACGGACGGGACGGCCGAGCGTCTCTCGCGCGCGGCCGCGACGGACCCGCGGGTGCGCGTGGTCACCCACCCGCGCAATCGGGGGGTGGGGGCGGCCATGCGCTCGGGTTTCGCGGCGAGCCGGGGCGACGTGGTCGTGGCCTACGACGCGGATCGCACCTACCCCGCCGCCGACGCGGAGCGGCTCGTGGCGGCCGTCGTCGCCGGGGCCGACGTCGCCGCGGCCACGCCCTTCGCCGAAGGCGGGGGGGTGGAGGCCGGCCCGTTCCGCCGGATGCTGTCGCACGCGGCGTCCGCGGCCTACCGCCTCGCCCTGGGCCGGCGGGCCGGACCGGTGCGCACGTTCACCGGAGGCTTCCGCGCCTATCGGGGAGACCGGGTCCGCGCGCTCTCGTTCCGCAGCGACGGCTTCCCGGCGACCGCGGAGATCCTCGGGCTGCTCTGCCTCGAGGGCGCGCGCATCGTCGAGGTGCCGAGCGTGCTCTCGACGCGGAGCGAGGGGCGCAGCAAGATGCGCGTGGTGCGCGCCTCCCTCGGTCATCTCCGGGTCCTCTTCCGGCTGCTCGATCGTCGGCTCACCTTCCGCCGGCCGGCGCGACCCGCGTGACCGCCCGATGACGCCCCCCGGATCCTCTGCCGCGCCGATGCTCGCCCCTGAACGCCCCCGCACGGCCCCCCCAGGGTTCATGGCGACGCCGTCGGATTCGAGCGCCCCCAGGGTCGCGGTGGACGCCGGAGGGGCCGCGGCGAACGCCGCGCTCAACGCCACCCACGACATGGCGGGGATGAGGGCCCGGGGGGGACGCGTGGTCCGCGCGATCGAGGCGCGGCGCAGGCGTCTGGTGGCCGACCGGGTGCTGCGGCACCACCCCCGCGTGGTGGCGGACGTCGGATGCGAGGACGGCTGGCTCGCGGAGGCGTACGCCGGGCGGGTGGAGGAGACGGTGCTCGTGGACCTCGACCCCGCGATGCTCGCCCGTGCGCGCGCGAAGGCCCTGCCCCGCACGCGTACCCTCGTGGGGGATGCGACGGATCCGACCCTGCTCGGGTCCGCGCGGCCCGACGTGGTCGTGCTCTCGGCGGTCCTCGAGCACCTCCACCGGCCCCGGCTCGCGCTCGTCGCCGCTCACGCGGCGCTCCGACCGGGGGGGCGGATCGTGGTCTACGTGCCCGCGGACCGCCCGATCCTGCTCGCCAAGCGCCTCCTGCGCACCACGAGGCTGTCCCGCTGGGTCCCGGGCGTGTCGCTCGACCCCGCGCCGGGGCACGTGCGCACCTTCGATCGCCGGTCCCTCGTCCGCCTCCTGGCGCCGTTCGGCGCGGTGGAGGAGGTCGCCTTCGACCCCGCCGTGCTCGGGTACGCGGCGGTCGTCCGGAGGGGGTGACCCATGTGCGGATTCGTCGGCGTCGTGCGGGCGGCCGGGCGCGAGGTCCACCGCGCGGAGCTCGCGGCGCTCGAGCCCTTCGTGGCCCGACGCGGCCCCGACGGCACCGGGCTGGTCCTCTCCGGTGAGCTCGGGATCGCCTCCTCGCGGCTCGCGATCCAGGGCGGACGGGAAGGGGACCAGCCGCTGCGCTCCCCGGACGGACGGTTCGTGCTCGCCTACAACGGCGAGCTCTTCGCGAGCCACCGGCGCAGGCTCCGGGGCCTCCTGCGCGACGAGGGGGCCGGCGAGGTCCGCGCGACGTCCGACACCGAGCTCCTGCTCACCTGGCTCGTCCACCACCTCGGCGGGCGACGGCCGGGCGACCCCGTGCCGCCCGCCGCCCTCCTGGCGCTCGAGGGGGGGATGTACGCCTTCGCCCTCCTCGACCTGAGCACCCGCGAGGCGATCCTCCACACCGACGGGGGGGTCAAGCCGCTGCACGTGCTCGAGCGCCCCGAGCAGGGCGAGACGTGGTTCGGCTCGACGATCGCGCCGCTGCTCGCCGCGGCGGGCGGGACGCGGGCGCTCGACCGCGACGCGCTCTGCGACCGGCTCGTGGCGCCAGAGGCGCGGACGTCGCTGTTCGCGGGGCTGCGCCTCGCCGAGGTGGGCCGCCGCGTCGCGGTGATCCGCTCGACCGACGCGGGCCGGGTCCACTACGCGCCGCCGCCGTCCCTGCCCGACGAAGCGAGCCCGCCGCCGGACCTCGATCAGGTCCGCGAGGCGTTCTCGGACGCCGCGCGGGAGGCCGCGGAGATGCGGGGCGCCGTGTCGCTCTTCCTCTCCGGCGGGCTCGACTCCGCGGGGGTCGCCGCGTGGTGCGAGCGCAAGGACGTCCTCGCCATCACGGGCCGGTTCGAGCCCCTGGAGGGGCCGTACGACGAGTCGTCGGGCGCCTCCGCCGTGGCCCAGGCGCTCGGGCTGCGCCACGAGATCGTCACGTTGTCGGATCGCGACCTCCTGCTCGACCTGCAAGACGTCGTGACCGCGCTCGAGGAGCCGTCGGGCGGCCCGGGCTCCCTCGCCCTGCACCGTGTGGCCCATCGCGCCCGGGCCCACGGTCGCATCGCCCTCTCCGGCACGGGCGGCGACGAACGCTTCGGCGGCTACGCCCGCGTGGCCCTCGCGCTGGGGCGCGAGGGCGCCTGGACCACGGGCTACGAGCCCCTCGCGGCGAGGATGGCCGCGGCCGGGAACGATCCGCGGCGGAGATGGCTCGCCGCCGTCGATCGCACCGACGACCTCCTCCCGTGGCTGTCGCCGTCGTTCGCGGCGTCGCTGCCCGTCGAAGCCGCGCGGCAGCGCGCCCGCGCGTGGCTGTTCGGTCCGGGCGGGCCGGCCGACGAGCCCACGCCCGCCCGCGCGCTCGTTCGCGCGGAGATCGCAACCTCCCTCCACATGCTGCTGCGCGTCGAGGACCGGGTCACGATGTCGCTCGGCCTCGAGAGCCGCCCCGTCCCCTGCCTCGGCCGCCTGCCCGCCATCGCGGCGCGCTTGCCGGAGGGCGACCTCGTCGGCCCGGACGGCGAAGGGAAGCGCGCCTTGAGGGCCGCCCTGTCGGGGCGCATCCCCGAAGGGGTCCGCACCGACCGGCGCAAGCGGGGCTTCCCGACGCCGTTCCATCGCGCGGCGACGGGCGCGGGGCGCGACGTCGCGGCGTCCCTCCTCGCCGACCGGCGCTTCCGCGAACGCGGCTGGTGGGACGTCGATCGCTGCCGTCGCCTGCTCGACGAGGAGCGTCCGGGTCACGACCGCGCCCTGTTCACGATCCTGTCGTACGAGCTCTGGGCGCGCGCGTTCCTCGACGGCGACGCGCTCGTTCCCGTGGAGGACGCCCGCCCGTGAGCCCCGCCCCGCTCCCCGGCCCGGACGGGCTCCGGACCGAACCCCCGCGCCCGGTGCCGAGCGCGCTGCTCTGGCTCGTGGTCCTCGCCGCGCTCGTCGCGCGTTGGCCGTCCCTGTCCGCGGGGTTCCTCAACTACGACGATCCCCAGATCCGGGCCGAGGTCGCCGCGAAGTCGCCGCTCGACCTGGTCACGGGGCCCACGTACTACGCGTACAAGCCGGTCTACGGGCTCTCCATGTGGGTGGACGAGCACGTGTTCGGGGACGCGCCCAGGGGCTGGCACGTCGTCAACCTCGCCCTCTTCGCCCTCGCCTGCGCGTTGCTCACGATCCTCGTCGCCGGCGCGACGGGAAGCCCGGTCCTCGGCGTCGCCTCGGGCCTGCTGCTCGCCGTGCACCCCGTGCACACCGAGAGCGTCGCGTGGGTCGCCGAGCGCAAGGACTCGCTCTCGCTCGTGCTCGCGCTCCTCGCGCACCTCTCGTACCGCCGGTCCCGGCGCCGGGCGCCCTCCGCCGTCCCGCGGCTCGCGCCGGCCCTCCTCCTCCTGGCCGGGCTCGCCAAGGGGACGGTCTGGACGTGGGCCGGCCTCGTGGCCCTCGACGAGGCCGTGACGAAGGACGCGCCGTCCGGGCGCTGGAAGCGCCTGCTGCCGATGCTCCTCGTGGGGCTCTTCGGCATCGCGCTCGACGGGTGGGCCGGCGCGCGCTACGGCCCCGGCTCGGTCAGCCACCCGGCCACGCTCCCGCAGCTGGCGGCGGCCATGGCGGGGGTGCACGCGCGGTACGTCGCGTCGCTGGCGTGGCCCTCCCGGCTCTCCATCGACTATCCCGTGGACCCCGCGGGCGCGTGGAGCGACCCCTGGGCGATCGCGGGCCTCCTCCTCGCCCTGCTCGCGGTCGTGGGGCTCGTCGTGGGCGTGCGCCGCCGCGATCCGGCCCTCGCGCTCGGATGCGGGCTCTGGGTGCTCGGCCTCGCCCCCGTGAACAACGTCTGGCCCTCGACGTCCGTGCTGCGGGCCGACCGCTACCTGCTCGTCCCGGCGGCGGGGGCCTACCTGCTCCTGGCCGCGGCGATGGCTCGTGTGCCCCGCGCCCGCGTCGTCACGCTCGGCGTGGCCGCGGTGGTGCTCGGCTTCCTCGCCTCGCGGCGCGCGGAGTCGTTCGTGGACTCGCGCACGGTCTGGACGGACGCGATCGAGGCGCAGCCCGCGACGGTGGTCGGACGCATCAACCGCGCCGCCGACGCGGCCGAGCGGGGGATCTGGGACAAGGTCGAGCCCGACGCCGTGGAAGCCGTCCGTCTCGCGACGGTGGCGAGGCGGCCCGAGTGGGTGCTCCGCGCGAGGCTGCTCCGGGTCGCGGCGCTCCTCCAGCTCGGGGCCCGCGCCGGTCCGGCCGGCCTGCCGCAGCTCGACGTCGCGCTCTCCGAGGCGCGCACGGCCGTGGTCGAGGCCGAGTCGCTCGACCGGAACCCCTGGGTCAAGGGCGATCCGCGCCAGGTGCGGGCCGCGGCGCACTCGGCGGTGGGCCAGGCCCTCGAGACCCGCGCACGCCTCGCGGACGATTCGGCCACGGCGCGCGAGGGGTTCGTCGCGGCGATCGCGGCCTACCGTCGCGCGACGGAGGCCGATCCGAGCGCGTTCGACGCGTGGACGAACCTCGGCAACCTGCTCGCCGTGACGGGGGGCGACGCCGGGCTCGCCGACGCGGAGGCCGCGCTGCGGCGCGCGACGGCGCTGCGGCCGGATCACGTGGAGACCCTGGGGCAGCTCGTCACCGTGCTCGTCAAGCGCGGGCGGGACGAGGAGGCGAAGCTCCTGTTCGACGAGGCGAGCCGCCGCCTGGGGGCCCCGCGCGAGCTGCGCCGCCTGTCGGCGCGTCTCAAGGTCCAGACGGGCGGCGATGCGGCGACCGCCGACGCGGGCCTGTCGGCGATCCTCGCCGAGGATCCCGACGACCGCGAGACGCGCGCGGTCCTGCACGAGCTGCGGCGCGGCGTCGCGCAGCGCGCTCTCGCGGAGGGGAGGACGAAGAAGGATCGCAAGGCCCTCGAGGGCGCCGTCACGGCCTTCGACCGCGTGCTCGCCGTGGCCCCGGGCGACCGGGACGCGCACGTGGGGGCCGGGGACGCGCTCCTCGCCCTCGGTCGCCCGCGCGAGGCCCGCGAGCGCTACGGCCGCGCCCGTGCGCTGGCCCCGGGCGCGCGATGGCTGAGGACGATCGAGGCGCGCGCCGGGCTGCTCGACGTCCTCGGCGCGCTTCGGGCCGGCGACCGCGAAGGGGCGGTGCGCTCGTTCGCCTCCCTCGTGCGCCTCGAGCCTCCGCGAATCGACCTCGGCTTCACGCCGCTCGACGCGGAGGTCCCGTGGCTCCTGCCCGTGGCCGAGTCGTTCGAGTCGGCCTCCGGGGACGAGGCCGCGGTGGCCGCCCACGTGCTCGAGGGCGCAGCGCTCCTCGTCGGCGGGGACGAGGACGGCGCCGGCGCGGCCCTCTCCGCCGCGTTGTCCTCCGTGGGCGCGAGCCCCGCGC
>CAZJJQ010000252.1:0-6213 GCA_964546345.1 uncultured Planctomycetales bacterium | reverse complement strand
AGGTCGCCCGAGACCGCGACGATCGTGGGCTCGAGCGCGGCCAGCGCGCGCAGCAGCGGCGCGACGCGCCCGGAGACGCCCGGGCTGCCGAAGTGGAGGTCCGACACGTGCACGATGCGCCGCGCCTTCGAGGGACGCGCGTCGTTCGCGGCGCCGGGATGCGTGCGGCGGCAGGGAGAGGGAGGAGGGGTCACGGGTGCAGCATGGACGCAGGGGGAGGGGTGCGTGTTCCGCCGGGGGGGAAGGGACGGGGGAGGAGGGGGGCGGCGGGGGGAGACGCGGGTCGCGTCGGCCCCGCGCGACTCTTGCGCACTTTTTGCGTCCTCGGCGCCGCGCGGAAGGCAGCGATGGCTAGGATGCGACCACCATGAAACAAACCGGCGCCGCGTTCAAGGTCTTCGCCCTCGTCCTCTCCGTGGCGCTCGCCGCGGGCTACGTCGCCTACCGCGTCGCCGGCGCGAAGTCGGGGGACGGCGCCGCTCCTCCGAAGGCCACACCCGCGACCCCGGGAACCGACGACGCGGGCGAGCCCACGCTGGTGGTGCCGGCGCCGGTCACCGAGAGCGTGCCGATGATGGGCGGGTCGAAGTCTCTCGCGCCGCTCCTCTCCCCCAAGGACCTCGAGCCGAAGGAGCCCCCGGCGCAGCCGCCGACACCGACGAGCCCGCCCACCTCCCCGCGGTAGCACGAGCCCGACCCGGCGTCCCCGGGCGCGGAACGGCCATGCACGTCGTCGCCCTCCTCCTCACCACGGCCCTCTCGCTCGTCGTGCTCGGGATCATGTTCCGGCCGCTCGAGCTCGCCTTCCCGGCGCGCCGCGGCCAGCGCCTCCTGAGGCCGGCCTTCGGCACCGACCTCCTCTTCTTCCTGGGCCAGTACCTCCTCTGGAACGCCCTCGTGTTCGGGGCGCTCGCCCGCTTCGGCACGCACGTGGGCGCCTGGGTCCCGGCGGGGCTTCGGACGGCGTTCTCCGCCCAGCCCTTCGCGCTGCAGGCCGTCGAGGTCGTGGTCGCGAGCGACCTGTTCGTCTACTGGGGGCACCGCCTCCAGCATCGCGTCCCGTTCCTCTGGCGCTTCCACGCGGTCCACCACAGCGCCGAGCACCTCGACTGGCTCGCGGCCCATCGCGAGCACCCGCTCGACACGGTCTACACCGTGGGGCTCATCAACCTGCCCGGCTTCCTCCTCGGGCTTCCCCTCGGGGCGCTCGCGGGGCTCGTCGCGTTCCGTGGGGTCTGGGCGATCTTCATCCACTCGAACGTGCGGCTGCGGCTCGGGCCGCTGCGGATGCTCGTGGGGTCCCCCGAGCTCCACCACTGGCACCACGCGAAGGACCGCGACGCGGGCAACTACGCCAACGTCTCCCCGCTCATGGACGTGCTGTTCGGCACCTACCGGTGTCCGCCGGGCGAACCGGACGAGCTCGGCCTGCCCGAGCCTTTCCCCCAGGGCTACGGGGGTCAGCTCCTCCACCCCCTCCTGCCGAAGGCGCGGCGTCTCCGTGGCTCCCTCCTCGAACCTCCTGCCCGCCCTTCTGCTACGGTGACGGCGAACCCGACGCCCGCAGGAGCCTCCGCATGCCCCGCTTCGCTCTCGCCGCCCTGATCCCCGGACTCGCGTGCCTCGCCCTGTCGCTCTCGGCCTGCGGGGGCGACGACGCCGCCCCGAAGGCGCCCGTCGCGGGGACCCCGGGGCCGGCGCGCGAGGGTGCGCCGCAGGAGGACCTCGCCTCCCTGGCGGCGAGGGCGCGGGAGGCGGCGGGAGTCCCCAATCCCGCCGGCCAGCGCGCCGCGAAGGAGCTCACGGACGCGCTCAAGCAGCGCCTCGGCCCCACCCTCGAGGAGGACGGCCGGAAGGCGAAGGCCTTCGCCGAACGCCCGCTGACCTCGGCGGACGTCGAGACCTACCTCGCGCTCGCCCCCCGCATGCGGGAGGCGGCCCAGCTGCAGGGCGCGGCGGCGGCCGTGCTCGCCGAGAAGGGCCTGTCCGGCATGGAGTGGGGCGTCCTCTCGGGGCGCATCCAGGCGCTCCGGATGGCCCTCCGTGTGCCCGGGGCGAAGCTCGACCCGAAGACCGCCGCGGACGTGGAGGTCCTGCGCCCCTTCGCCGACCGGCTCGACGCCGCGCGCTGAGCGGCAGGTCGCACGGGCCCTCCGGGAACGAAGCGGCCCGGCCACCCCCGTCGGGAGCGGCCGGGCCGTGGGATCCGCCGAGGCGGTCGTTCGCTACTTCGCGGCGGGGACCGCGGGCATCTCGCCGCCCGCCGTCACCGTGGACTCACCCTCGAGGGTCATGTCCAGCTCGACCGTGGCGCCCTGCACCTCGAGCGAGCCCTTCAGCGCGCCCGTCATGTGCCCGACCGAGGCGTGGACGCCGGCGTCGAGAGCCTTGGTGCCCGCCATGTTCATGGTGAAGGTGCCGCCGTCCTTCCACGTGAGCTTGCCGCCCGGGCCGTTCGGGCCGTCGGCCTGGAGCGACAGCGCGATCTCGACGGTCGCCACGCCGTCGGTCACGTCCTTGAGCGTGAACGTGCCCGTGGACTTGTCGGCCAGGAACGACATGTTGTCGTTGCCGAGCCCCTTGACCAGCTCGGCCGGGTCGATCGTGGCGGACTCGCCGACCGCGAGGGGCTTCTTCGGCACCATCAGCTCGCCGGCCTTCTCCTTCTTCGCGGAGCCGGCCCCCAGCTCGCCGTCGAGCCACGTGAGGGCCTCGGGGGAGACCTCGGCGCCCGGCGTCACGACCTTCGCGGTGCGGCTCGCGCCCGCGCCGCTCAGCTCGACGTGCTTGCCCGAGAGGGACGTGTCCTCGGCGTCGCCGACCTTGCGGCCCCACGACTTGAAGTAGACGACCGCCTTGGTGAACTCGCCCTCGCCGTTCACCTCGAGGACCTTCATCGTGCCCTCGTACTCCTCGACCTCCTCGGACGCCTTCTCCTGGAGCACGGCGCCGTCGGGACCCTTGACGGTCTGCTTCTGCACCTTCTTGTCGGTCGAGTGCTTCGTGATGATCTCGCCGACCTTCCAGGTCTCGCGGGTCGGGACGGTGTAGGTCTTGGGCTCCTCGGCGCGGACGGGGCGCGCGGCGAGCACGGCGAGGGTCACGACGGGAAGGACTAGCCATCGACGCATAGGCAGAGGCTCCGGAGGGGGTCGGGGCGAAGGCCCCGGGGGAAGGGGATGGGCGATCGGGAAGGGGAAGAGCGTATCTCCGCCCCGGCTGGAGCCCCCAACGGGCCGGGGGGGACCGCGTCCGGGGGGGGGAGCCCCCCCATCCACGCCATCGCTCCCGGCGGTACCCTCCCTGCCGCAAAGGACCCACCCCGCATGCCCCCTCCCCCCGCGCCCCCCACCTCCTCCGAGCCGCCCGACGGCCCCCTGACCGTGGGGATCCTGATCTTCCCGGGCGTCGAGCTGCTCGACTTCACGGGTCCGGCCGAGGTCTTCGTCGTCGCGCGCGAGGCCCGGCTGTTCCGCGTGGCCACCGTGGCGGAGACGCGGGAGCCGCTGCGCAGCATGGGCGACCTCGAGATCGTGCCGACGCATGCGTACGCCGACGCGCCCCCGTTCGACGTGATCGTCGTCCCCGGCGGCGCGATGCGCAACGTCACGGCGGCGGGCATCGCGTGGATCCAGGCCGCGTCGGCGCGCGCACGGATCACGATGTCGGTGTGCATGGGGGCGCTGCTGCTCGCGAAGGCCGGCCTGCTCGACGGCCTCGAGGCCACGACGCACCACTGGGGGCTCGAGGCGCTCGGCCGGCTCGCGCCGACCTGCCGCGTGGTCGAGGGGCGCCGCTTCGTGGACGCGGGCCGCATCGTGACGACGGCGGGCGTGACCGCGGGCATCGACGGCGCGCTCCACGTCGTCGAGCGCCTCTTCGGGAAGGAGGCCGCCGCCTGGACCGCCGACGAGTGGATGGAGCACCCCCGCGCGACGCCGGCCGCCGCCCCGGAGCGCACGTGACCCCGACCGCCCTCCTGCCCGAGTTCCTCCGCGGCCTGCCCGCGGACGGGTCTCTCCTCGTCGTCACGGGCGCGGGCATCAGCGTCGCGAGCGGGATCGCGACCTTCCGCGGCACCGATCCCGGGGCGGTCTGGAACCGCGACGTCACCGAGCTCGGCACCTACCGCTACTTCGAGGAGGACCCCGTCGGGTCGTGGCGCTGGTACCTCTCCCGGTTCGACGGCGTCTTCGGCGCCCGGGCGAACCCCGCGCACCACGCGGTCGCGGCGCTCGAGCGGTGGCACGTCGGCCGCGGCGGCGAGTTCCTCCTCGCGACGCAGAACATCGACCTCCTCCACGAGGAGGCCGGCTCGTCGGCGATGGTCAAGGTGCACGGCTCCGCCGACCGCGTGCGCTGCACGCGGATCGGCTGCGTGAACGCGTCCCCCGCGGGCTCGCTCCCGCGCTCGTCCCTCGACATGGACCGCTTCGTCGCGGCGCCCGGGCCGGACACCCTCCCCCGCTGCCCCGCGTGCGGCGCGGTCCTGCGCCAGCACGTGCTCTGGTTCGACGAGACCTACGACTCCCACGCCGACTACGCGTTCCGGCGGGCGCTCGCCGCCGCCGACGTCTGCGACCACCTCCTGTTCGTGGGCACGTCGTTCGCCGTCGGGGCCACCGACGCCTTCCTGCGCGCCGCCCGCCGCGCGCGGGCCCGCGTGATGTCGATCGATCCGGGCGAGCACCGCGCGCCCGCGTGGGTGGAGCGGGTGACGGCCCGGGCCGAGGAAGTCCTGCCCGCGGCCTGCGCCGCCGTCGGCGCCGTCTGACGGGGGGCGGTCGGGTCGGGGGAGGGTGGGGGCGGCGGGGGAGGGAGGCCACGGAGGGGGTCGGACGCGCCTTCTCTCCTCGCCCCACTCCCCCCACGGGCCGGGTACAAGGATCCCGTCGGGTCGGGCACGGGACGACCCCCGGAGGACCTCGCCATGGCCAAACAGATCGAGATCGGCATCCCCACGGCCGCCCGCGCCGAGATCGCCGAGGGGCTCGGCAAGCTCCTCGCGGACACGTACAGCCTCTACCTCAAGACCCACAACTTCCACTGGAACGTGACCGGCCCCATGTTCCAGACCCTGCACCTGATGTTCGAGACCCAGTACAACGAGCTCGCGCTCGCGGTGGACCTGATCGCCGAGCGCATCCGCGCGCTGGGCCACCCCGCGCCGGGCAGCTACGCCGAGTTCGGACGCCTGAGCTCCATCAAGGACACGCCCGGCGTGCCGAAGGCGACGGAGATGATCGGGCTCCTGGTCGAGGGCCAGGAGGCCGTGGTGCGCACCGCACGCTCGCTGTTCCCCGTCGTCGAGAAGGCGCACGACGAGGCGACGGCGGACCTGCTCACCCAGCGCATCCAGCTCCACGAGAAGACCGCCTGGATGCTCCGCAGCCTCCTCGAGTAGGAGAGGTCAGGCGCCCGCGCCCGGCCGCTCGAGGCCTGTGAAGACACCGCCTTCGCTCGGTGTGCGGGGGCCGAGGCCCCGGGAAACCCGCTCGGCGGGCGGCCCCTTCGGGCCCGCCCCGCGAGACCGTGACGGCCTCGTCGATGCCCTCACGACCTCTCGGTCGGAGGCTTGGGGCCCGGGCCCCGGAGCGGCGGGCGGCGCCCTCCCACGCGTTCGGCGGCGAGCAGGTCCTCGACGCTCTCGTACCGGTAGACGACGGGGGCGCCCTGCGCGAGGAGCCCTCCCGTGTCCGCCGTCGGGCCGTAGGTCGAGTAGAGGGGGTGCCCGCGGAGCCGCAGCAGCATCGTGAGCTGGCCGCGATGGTGCGCCGAGTGCGTGAGCCGCCGCAGGAGCACCCACGCACGGCTGCGCGGCACGTCGAAGAACCGCGTGGGCTCGTCGAACCAGGGTTCGGGCTTGCCCCGGAGCGCCGCGAGCCGGAGCGTCGAGACGTCGGCATAGTGCTCGAGGAACGCGAGCCGCGTCTCCTGCGCGGGCAGGGCCGGACGCCCGACGTCGATCCCGAGCATGGTCCGCATCCACGCGTCCTCGCTCACGCACTGGTGGACCATGTGCTCGTGCGGGCTGCGCGTGCGCGGGTCGAGGCGTACGTCGAGGTCCACGTCGTCGAACTGTGACCAGACCGAGAGCGTCTTCAGCCGCTCGGTCTCGTAGGTGTCGGCGAAGAAGGCGGGGTCCATCGGGGCTTCGGCATCACCGCGTGCGGTCGGGCCTCGCGGGGGGCGGAGGCGGCGGAGGGGAGGCGG
>CAZJJQ010000251.1:0-6229 GCA_964546345.1 uncultured Planctomycetales bacterium | reverse complement strand
CGCCCGGGGGGCCCCCCCCCCCCCGCCCCCCCCCCCCCCCCCCCGGCGGGCCCGGGGCGCCCCCCCGCCCCGGGGGGGGGCGGCGGGGGCCGGGGGCGAACCGGGCGCCGGCGGCTCCGCGGCGCGCGCCTTCCCGGGCAGGCCCGGCAGCAGCGCGAGGGCGATGGCGAGCCTCCCCCACGGGATCACGCGCGCCCGGACGGGAGACGATCGGGGGGCTCGGGGGCGGGGAGCGCGCATCGCGCAGGATCCTAGCCGGGGGGCCCCGTCGGGCGCGAGACCTCGGAAGGAAGGTGTCAGACACCTTCCTTCCGGGGTGAGGGGCGCCCCCCTAAGAGCGTCGGTCGGCGCCCGACCGGCGGAGCCCTTGCCCATGCTTTAGCATCCGCTAAAGTATTGGCACCGTGTCCGACGCCCTCGCCCTCGTCGCCGAGCCCCGCCGCGCGCAGATCCTGCGCCTGGTGTGGCACGGCGAGCGGAGCGCGGGGGAGATCGCGGCGCAGGTCCCCGTGACGTTCGGGGCGGTCTCCCAGCACCTGCGGGTGCTCCGGGAGGCGGGGCTCGTGGCGGTCCGGAAGGACGGGCGCCACCGGTACTACGTGGCGCGGCGGGAGGCGTTCGGCCCTCTCGCGGACGCGCTCGAGGCGATGTGGGGCTCGGCGCTCCTCCGCCTGAAGGCCGTGGCCGAACGGGAGGAGCGCCGTGCCCGACGCCGTGGACCGGTCCGTTGAGGTGTCCGTCGAGATCGCCGCGAAGCCGAACACCGTCTGGCGGTGCGTGACGGAAGGCGACCTGCTCTCGCGATGGCTCTCCGCCCGGGTCGAGCTCGAGCCCGTCGTCGGGAAGCCCGTGCGCATCCACTTCGAGCGCTGGCGCACCCGGGTGGAGGGAGCGGTCACGGAGGTGACGCCGGGAAGGCGACTGGCGTTCACGTGGGGCGTGGCCGAGGGCAAGCAGGCCGCGTCGATGCCGACGGGATCGACCCGCGTGACGATCTCCCTCACGCCGTCGAAGACGGGCACGCGGGTGACGCTCGTGCACGCGGGCTTCCCGAGCGAGGCCGAGCGCAACGACCACGTGGGCGGCTGGCAGGGCTACCTGGCCGCGCTCGCCGGCGCCGCGACGTGTGTCCCCGCGATCGGGACGCCGGAGGCCCTCGCCGACGCGTGGCTCGCCGCGTGGGGCGAAGGCGACCCTGCGCGCCGGGACGCCCTGCTCGCGAGCGTCTCGGCGACCGGCGTCACCTTCCGCGACACCTACGCCGACCTGGCAGGACGCCCGACCCTCGCCGGCTGGATCGCCATGTGCCAGACGCGCGCCCCAGGCGTACGCATGGTGCGGGACGGGGCCGTGCTCACCTCCCGGGGCGCCCTCCTCTCGCGCTGGAAGGCGGTGCTCCCGGACGGGACCACGGTCGGCGCGGGCTTCAACCGCTTCCACCTCGACGCGGACGGCCTCGCCGATGCCGTCGAGGGCTACCTCGGGGGATAGGACTCCGGCCGCCGGCCCCGAGTTGATGAACGGTGTCGGACACCTTTCATCAGCTCGCCCCGCGGTTCACCGGCCCGCGAGGGCCTCGGCCAGGAGCTCCCGTGCGGTCGAGGTGAGGTGCTCGCAGCCGGAGCACGCCTCGATCTTTGCGGGCGCGGCGCGCACGGCCTCGAGGGCAGCGCGATCCTCCTTCGAGAGGACCGTGCCCGCGGCGGCGAGCCGGAGGAGCCCCTCCGCGGCGAACACGCGGCCCTCCGGGTTCGGGGAGGCAAGCGCCAGGCGGAGGCCGTCGAGCGACCGCGCCTTCACGAGAGCCTCGAGCGCGTCTCGGCCGGGCGGCGGGTCCCCGCCGTCCCCGCAGCCGACCCCGTAGCGCAGGCTCGCGAGCGGGTCGCGGAGCGCGGCGACCGCCTCGCGCACGGGGGCGGGCAGCTCGACGACGGGCCGCGGCCCGCCGAGCGCCGCCGTCACGGCTTCGGTCCACGCGAGCATCCGCTTCCCCTCCCGCCACGACGCGCCGCCGTCGGGTCGCACCTCGATCCCGGCGACCTCGCGGCCGGCGCCCTTCACGGCGGCGAGGATCGTCGCGCCGGCCTTCGCGTCCGCGGGCACGCTCGCGTCGAGGGCGATGACACGGCCCTCGCGCGCGACCACCGTCACCCAGGCCGTCGTCGCGCTCCCGTACAGGGCCAGCCCCCACCGCCGCGCGCCGTAGCCGACGTCGCGGTCCTCGCGCGTGTCGGAGGCCGAGAGCGCCTTCAGGACGTCGCTCGCGGGCCGGTCGCCGGGCGGAAGCACGCCGGCGATGCGCGTGAGGAGCGCCGCATCGACGGGCGCACGTTCCGGGTGCGGAACGGGCGCAGGGACCGGGCCGGGCGGGTCGCCCGCCCAGGCCGCCGCGATGGGGAGGAGGGTCGCGAGCCCAAGGCAGAACACGGTTCGGTGCATGGGGTCCCTCGGGGAGGCGCCGACCGACGCCTCCCCATCGGACACGGGCGCGTCGCCCGGGTTCCGGTCGGCCCCCGCGGCCCCCCGCCTTCCCTCGCGGGCCCGGCTACCCCGGGATCAGGACGACCTTCACGACGAGCTTCATCTTCTCTCGGTAGGGCAGGGTGAGCTCCCCACGCACCTTCTCGCCCTTCGAGACGAGGCTCGGCGAGAGGCTGACCGTGCCGTCCCAGATCTTGATGTCGTCCGCGTCGTAGAAGTTGGCGCGCACGGTGGGGTAGCCGGTGATGTCGCGCGTCGCCTCGAGCACCCAGGTGACCTTCGACCCGTCGGCGTCGTAGTTGGTCTTGAGGATCTTGAAGCCCTTCGTCGCGAACGCCGCCGTGTCCCAGGTGAGGCCGCCTTCACCGGCCGGCGCGGGCGCAGGGGTCTCGGGAGCCGGGGTGGGCGTCGGCGCCGTGCCCGGAGCCGGGGTGACGGGCACCGTGGGCTGGCCGGGCGTCGTCCCGCCGCCGCCCGGCAGCTTGGGCGCGGAGGGGAACTTCGGCCGCTTGGGCGCGTCGGTCGGCGCCGTGGCGGGGGCGGGCCCGTCCTGCACGTCCGGCGCGGCGCCCACGCGCTGGAGCGCGACGCGCAGGCCCGGGTCCTTGGCCTCGGGGCCCCCACCGAGGACCAGCTGCGACCCCTTCTGCTCGATGCTGAAGTGGAACTTGATCGTGGCGCTCCCCGCCTGGTGGACGTAGAGATCCCCGACGAGGGCCGTGGGCTCGTCGTAGATCACCTCCCAGGTGCTCTCGGAGGACTTCCCGCCCTCGGTGGTCTTCATGGAGCCGTCCGCCCCGAGCGTCCACGTGGTGTCCTGCTGGTCGGAGTGCCAGGTCCCGACCGCGGGCCCCCGATCCAGGGCGAGCGCCACGCTCTTGCCGTCCGGGGTCGTCAGCGTCAGCGTGCCCTTGCCCAGCACGTAGCCGAAGTCGCTCGGCGTCGTCCCCTCCGACGTGAGGACGAGATGGCCGCCGCTGGACGTGTACTTGCCCACCGAGGCCGCCACCTTCTCTCCGTTGACGGAGGTGAGGACGTAGCTCCCGTCCGTGTAGAGCGACAGGATCACGCGCGACGCCCCGCCGGCCGGGCTGACCCAGCGCCCGGTCGGTGCGACGTCGGCCGCCAGCGCCGACCCCGCGAAGGCGGCGACCGCACAGAGGACGAGGACGACGAGAAGGCGATGGCGCATCGAACGCTCCCAGGGGCCCGCGGCCCCGTGCTTGTGCTGAGGCGGCCCGGGCCCGCCCACGACCGGCGCTGCGTCGGCGGCGGGCCGACGCGGCGAGACATGAAACCCGTCGCCGCCCGCGAGGACAACCCCCCCGCGGGCGCGGCGGGGGACGAGGTCAGTCCCGACGGAAGGACAGGGGGGTCCACCCCTCCTTGTCGCTGCCGATCTTGCCCTCGAGCCGCCCGTCCACGATCCGGGCGACGATGGTGTCGGCCTCCGCTTCCGTGGGCTGGGCTCCGGCGCCCATGGTGATCTGCTTGCTCACGCCGGTGAGTCGCAGCACGCCGCCGTCCACGGCGCCCATGAAGTTCTGGACCACGTCCACCTGCAGCGTGCCCTGGCCGGAGGGGATCTTGGCCGCGGCCCGGCTCGTGGCCAGGTAGTCGGTGTCGTCGAGGGGATCCGCGCTGGCCTCGATGGTGACCGCCATCGGGTAGGTGACGGTCCCGCCGCCCTCCAGCTCCTGCGTGAGGTTGCCGGTCCACGTGCCGGCGAAGGGGTCGGTCTGGGCCCCCGCCGGGCCGATCTCGGTGATCCCCCAGCGCTGGAGGATGTCGGGGGGCAGCTCCTCGAGCTCGGGGTTCGAGATGCCGCTCGCCCACAGGTCCGGGATCGGCAGCAGGATGTACTTGCCGCTCGAGAGCGCGTCCTCGAACTCCTTCATCCCCGTGCGCAGGGCCGCCTTGAACGGCCCGGAGCCGAAGCGCACCCCGCCCCCCACGAGGGTGCTCTCGACACCGCACAGCCTTCCGCTCGGGAGGGCGACGGCCGGGAAGCAGTGCTGGGGGACCACGAGCAGGTAGGGCCTCAGCCCGACCGCGTTGACCATCGACGCGAAGAGGATGGCCAGGTCGATGCACGTGCCCGACTTGTCCTTGATCACGTCGCGCGGGAACTTGACGTTCTGCATGCTCTTCACGTCGAAGCTCGTGGCCACGGAGACGAGCCCGGGCGGCGCCTGGTACGTGAAGTTGTTGATGCGCAGGAGCTCGTAGCACTGCGCGATCACCTTGAGGGCCGTGGCATCGTCCTGGGGCGCGAACGCGCCGCCGGCGTTCTTGTTCGCGAGCGCGGCGAACTGCTTGACCACGGGGTCGTTGCGGCTCACCCACGACGCGAGCAGCGGGCCGTTGTTGACGCTCTGCGCGAAGAACTCGTCGAACCGCTCTCCGGCCTCGAGGTCGTTGAACACGAACTCGTTCACGCCGAGCAGGGTGATCTTCGTGTCCTCGTCGGTGACCTTCTCCTTGCCCGTCGCGTCGAGGGACGACCACTGCGCGTACAGGATCGCCTTCGTGTCGTCGCGCAGCCGCGCGATGCTCGAGCGGATCACGGGGAAGTAGACGCTCACCGCCGTCGCGCCCGGGGCCAGGTCGGGGAAGCGCTCCCACGGGCTCCAGTCGGCGGTGTAGTCCTCGAGCTTGTAGCGGACCTTCGTGTCCCGCAGGACGCCCGGGCCGGTGTTGCGCAGCACGACCCGCGCCACCCACGGCGGCGCGAGGTCGGCACCCGCGAGGAAACGCCCGCCCGTGCCGACGCGCTGCGCCGCGAGGCCGGCCCCGTTCGCGTAGATCTTGTACGCCGAGGCCATGATCCGCGGCTTGGCCTCGAACTCGGCCTCGAGCCGCCCCGCCCCCTCGCCCCCCGCGACGGCCCGCCTCCAGGTCAGCCGGCGGCGCTCGCCGTCCCACCGCACGTCGGTCGCACCCGTGGGCAGCACCCATGTGACGGCGCCCGCGTACGCGGCGAACCGGTCGAGGGTGCCGCCCACCTGGAAGGTCATGGACGGGCGCTCGCCGTTCGCCGCGCCGGGCGTGCCCGAGAGGTGGGTCTCGTCGAGCAGGAGCTCCCAGCGGCCGTCGCCGCGGTGCCTCGCGATGCCCGCCGCCGTCCAGTCGAGGGCGAGCACGGGCTCCTGCTCCGCGTAGCCGCCTTTCGCGTCCGTGCCGAGCACGTAGTCGGGACGCGACGGTCGCAGCCGCCGCAGGAACGGCGTGGGGTCCGGGGTGGACGCGCGCACGGCGGCGTACTCCGCGGCCGGGAACCGCACCTCGTGGTGCGCGATCGCGTCGCCCTTCTCGTCCACGGTGACGGTGCCCTTCACCGCGCGCGTCCCGGGGCCCCGCCCGTCGGCGCGCGCCTCCGTGCTGCCGAGGGCCACGAGGAGCGCAACGAGCAGGGCGCCGCACCGTCGGGACATGCCGAACCCTCCGTGCGGCCCCGCAGGCCCCAGGTCCGTGGGGGCGGCGGCCGCGCGGGGGAGGATCTTACGGGGCGGCGGGGCCCGTTCCCAGCCCCCCCGCGCCCCCCCCATCCGCCCGGCCTGCGCCCGGCGACCCGGCGGCCGGCTCCGCGGTCCGCGCGCGGGCGCCCGCGGGTCCGCTGAAGGGTCCGCCGACGACTTACTTCGGCGCGTCCTTCGGCGGATCGACCTGGGGCGCGGCGGCCGGCGTCGCCGCGCCGGGAACCGCCATCCCCCGCACCGCAGCCACCGGGCCCGGGCGCGCGGGGTCG
>CAZJJQ010000250.1:0-6242 GCA_964546345.1 uncultured Planctomycetales bacterium | reverse complement strand
CCCTTCGCCGTGGTGGCGCGGGACGCGGACGGGGCCCTCGTGGGGCTCCTGCCGCTCGCCCGCCGCGGCCGCCGGCTGACCGCCGCCGGCGCACGGGCCGGGGCCGACCACGTGGACGTGGTCGCGCGGCCCGACGCGGCCCCCGCGGTGGCGGACGCCGTCCTCGACGCGCTCGTCGCGTCGAGGCTGCGCGTGCACCTCGAGCACCTCTCCGACGACGGGGCGTTGCGGTACGCGATCCGCGCCCGGCGCTGGCGAGGGCTCCCCTACGGCGAGGTCGCGGCCACGGTGGCGCCCTACGTCGAGGCGAAGCGCACGTTCGACGCCTACCTCGGCAAGTTCCGCGCGAAGCAGCGCGGCAACCTGCGCCGGCAGGCCCGGGCCTTCCGCGCCGACCCGACCGCGACGATCCGCCGGGTGACCGACCCGGCGGAGGTCCCGGCGGGCATCGACGCGCTGTTCGCGCTCCACGCGAAGCGCTTCGAGGGACGCGAGGGTCGCACGTCGTTCGCGGGCGAGGAGGTGCGCCGGTTCCACCGGGAGCTCGCCACCGTCCTGTGCCGACGCGGCGACCTGGCGCTGACCTTCCTGACCGTGGACGGCAGGGACGTCGCGGTCCACTACGGATGGCGGTTCGGGGGCAAGCTCTGGCACTTCCAGGGAGGCTTCGATCCCGCGGCGGCCTCGCGCAGCCCCGGGACCGCGCTCATGACCATGGTCCTCGAGGACGACGTGTTCGGGGCGGGGCTGACCGAGTACGACTTCCTCGACGGCGACGAGACGTACAAGACGACGTTCGCCACGGGGCGGCGGCGGCTCTTCGACGTCCGCCTCGGCCGCCCCGGCCGCCTGGGGCGCGCGCGTCTGCTCCTGCGGGGCGCGGCGAAGCTCGCGAAGGTGGCCGTGGCCGCGCGGTTCCGCCGCGACCCGGCGTCCCACCCCGACCCGGACGGGCCGGTGGGCCCCGCGGGCGGCGAAGGCGACACGAAGGCGTAGCGGGCACGGAGGGGGCGCTCCCCCGAGGAGGCGACGTGGGTCATCTGGACGGCAAGGTCGCGCTGGTCACGGGCAGCACGCGGGGCATCGGGCGCGCGATCGCGCTGGCGCTCGCGCGCGAGGGCGCGGACCTCGCGGTCCACGGGCGCCAGGGCGTGGGCGCGTCGGTGGTGGGCGCCGAGGAGGTGATCGCGGAGGCGCGGGCCCTCGGGCGCCGCGCGGAGGCGTTCACCGCCGACATCGCCGTGAAGGCGGAGGTCGAGGCGCTGATGAACAAGGTGAACGCGAGCCTCGGCCGGCTCGACGTGCTCGTGCTCAACGCCGCGCGCGCCCCGTTCAAGTCGAGCGAGCGCCTCCTCGAGCGGGACCTCCGCCAGCTGGTGGACGTCAACTTCCTCGGGAACGTGTTCTGCGCCCAGAAGGCGTTCCCCCTCCTCTCGAGGTCCGGCGGCTCCATCGTGTTCGTGAGCAGCCTGGGCTCGCGCTTCATGAACCCCGAGTACCCCCTGGGCGCCATGAAGGCCGCCATGGAGACCATGGTCCGTCAGTGGGCGGAGGAGTGGGCGGGGCTCGGCATCCACGCGAACGCGGTCTGCGCGGGCCTCGTCAAGACCGACGCGTTCCTCACGCTGCGCCAGATCTGGCCGGAGCTCGCGAGCCTGCCCGCCGAGCTGTTCGTGACGCCGGAGGAGGTCGCCGACGTGGTGACGTTCCTCACGAGCCCCGCCTCGCGCGCCATCCGAGGGCAGACCGTGGTCGTCGATCGGGGCCTCTCGAACCGGCTGCTGCGGGCGCCGCCGACGGCGACGTAGGGCGGGGTCAGGCGCCCCGAGGTCGGGCACGAAGGGGCTCGGCACGGGCACGGGGGCGAAGCCAACCCCCTCGCGGGGATCCATCGGCGAACGGTCATCGGGCGTGGGGAAGCAACGCGTCGGGGATCGACGATCTGACGTGTTACAGGTCGACAATGTGACGTGTTGTGTATCGACAATATGACGTGTTTTGGATCGACATTCCGACGGGTCGGAGTAAGATCCGGTCATGTCCGCCGGGACCCCGCCCCCCCCGTGGCTGCCGAGAAAGGCGATGGCCCGGCTCGAGGAGGCTCTCGACTCGAGCAGGGTCGTGGCGCTCCTCGGAGCCCGTCAATCCGGGAAGAGCACGCTCGCCCGGGAGATCGCCCGGCGAAGGGGAGGGACCTACGCGTCCCTCGACGACGAGGACACCCGCGCCGCCGTCTCCCGCGACCCGAGCGGGTTCCTGCAGGCACGCGCCCCTCTCGTCATCGACGAGTTCCAGCGAGCTGGGGATCCTCTGCTTCGGGCCGTCAAGCGCTCCGTCGACGACGACGCGACGCCAGGACGATTCTTGCTGACGGGTTCGACGCGTTACACGACGATGCCCAACCTGTCGGAGTCGCTGGCCGGACGGGTGGAGATCGTGGACCTGTGGCCTCTGTCCCAGGGCGAGATCCACCGTGCCGGGGACGGGCTCGTGGATCGCCTCTTCGGTCCGACCCAGGGCCTGCGGCGCATCCATCCGGAGCCGGCCTCGCGGGACCGGACCTTCGAACGGATCACGGCGGGAGGCTACCCGACCGCCTACGCGAGGCCCGCCCGCACCCGCGACCGGTGGTACGACGCGTACCTGCGGACGCTCACGCAGCGCGACGTGCGCGAGTTCTCCCGTGCGCAAGAGCTCGAGGCCCTTCCACGCCTGCTCCGACTCCTCGCCGGCCGAACCGCGCAGGAGTTCAACGCGGCCGATGTCGCGCGCGACCTCGGGATGCCGCGTACGACGCTCCCGACGTATCTCGCGCTGCTCGAGACGGTCTACCTCGTCCACCGACTCCCCGCCTGGTCCACCAACCTCACGAAGAAGGCCGTGAAGCATCCGAAGCTCCACTTCGTGGATGCGGGCCTCGCGGCCCACCTGCTCGGCATGGGGGCGGCGGCGCTGTCGAGTCCCACCTCGACGGTCTCCGGCCCGCTGCTCGAGACGTTCGTGGCCGGCGAGCTCGCCCGGCAGCTGACCTGGTCGGAAGTCTCCGCCGATCTGCTCCATTTCCGCGACCGCGACGGCGCCGAGGTGGATTGCATCCTCGAGGCCCGTGACGGCCGCATCGCCGGCATCGAGGTGAAGTGCTCGGGGACGGTGACGGCGGGCGACTTCCGTGGGCTGGACGTGCTCGAAGACCGGCTCGGCAGCCGGTTCGCCAACGGCATCGTGCTGCACCTTGGGGAACGGACCCTGCCCTTCGGCGACCACCGCACCGCGCTGCCGCTGGCGGCCCTCTGGGAAGCGTGAAGCCGATCGCGATCACGCGGTCGGCCCCCGCCGCCCCCCCCATCCCGGTCCCGTTGCCTTCCCCGGCCCCTCCCCCCGGATGGCCCGCGAGGCCAGGATCCATCGAGGTTGCCGGGGGGTCAGGGTCCGCTTCGACGTTCCTTCGGGTCACCCGGCCGGGCGGTAGACTCCCCCGGACACCGCCCGTCGCCGCGTCCTGGGAGCGCCATGTCGAACCCGCTGGTCACCGAAGCCCGCATCGTCGAGGAGGTCCAGAAGGCCCTCGCGAAGTCTCTCCGCAAGGACCCGTCCGCCATCCGCATGGATGCCTCGGTGATCGCCGACCTCGGGGGGACGTCCCTCGACTTCCTGGACATGACGTTCCGGCTCGAGCAGGCGTTCGGGATCCGGCTCGCCCACCAGACGGTGCTCGACCACGTGGAGGAGACGTACGGCGAGGGCAAGGCCATCGACGCGGCGGGCGCCTTGACCGCGGACGCGGTGGTCATGCTGAAGGCGCGCCTCGGCGACGCGGTCCCCCTCGAGGCCGGCGAGTTCGCCGACGAGGTGGCGAAGCTCGTGACCCCCGGCACGCTGGCGCAGGGGGTGCGCGACGTCGTGGGCGCCCTGCCCGCGAAGTGCACCCACTGCGGGGCGGCCGACTGGAAGAGCCCGGACGGCGCGAAGGTCAAGTGCGGCGCGTGCGGCAAGGACGCCGCCTACCCCGACGGGGACACCCTGCTCAAGGCGTGGATCGGCCGGCTCGCGACGGAGCGGAAGCTCTTTGGCGCGTAGCCGCACCCGCCCCCCCGAACAGCGCGTCGTCGTCACCGGGTGGGGCATGGTCTCGCCGCTCGGCGGGACGGTGGACGCGACGTGGGACGCGTGCGTGGCCGGCCGGTCGGGGGTGCGCGAGCTGACGCGATGGGACGCGCGGGGCCTCCCGTGCCGGATCGGCGGCGAGGTGGACGACGCGTGGATCACGGCGGAGCCCGAGCCGGGCGGCAACGTCCCCGCGACGAGGCCCCACCGCATCCTGCTGACCGCCGCCCGGCAAGCCGCGGAGATGGCGGGGCTCGCGTCCATCCGGGACCGCGGGCGCGTGGCGGTCGTGATGGGAGGGCACGCCGGCAGCCCCGGCATCCCCGACATCGAGCGGGTCACGCGCACGGACGCGGACGGGACCGGCCGGATCGACCTGGGCCGGCTCGCCCGCGACCCGACCTACGACCTGCGGATGTTCGACCTCCGCCGCTGCGACCATGCGCCGGCGCGGGTCGCCCGCGACCTCGACGCGCAGGGGGCGGTGATCCCCATCGTGTCGGCGTGCGCGGCGAGCGCCCAGGCGCTCGGCGAGGCCAGCTGGCTCCTCCGCGAGGGCCGGGCCGACGCCGTGGTGGCGGGCGGCGTCGAGGCCCACCTCACGTACTCGGGGTTCGTCGGCTTCGTGCTGCTCGGGGCCCTCGTGAAGCGCTACACGTCGCCCGAGAAGGCGTCGAGGCCCTTCGACCGCCGCCGCACGGGGTTCGTGATGTCGGAGGGCGGGGCCGCGGTCGTGCTCGAGACCCTCGCGTCCGCGCGCGCCCGCGGGCGGACGGTCCTCGGGGAGGTGCTCGGGTACGGCGCGAGCGCCGACGGCTACCGCATCACGGACGTGCACCCGGAGGGCGAGGGCGCGATCCTCGCCATGCGCAAGGCGATCGCGGACGCGGGCCTGGCCCCCGAGGACGTCGAGTACGTGAACGCGCACGGCACCTCGACCCCGACGAACGACCCCGCCGAGACGCAGGCCCTCAAGCGCGTGCTCGGCGACCGGGCGCGCTCGGTGCCGGTGTCGTCGAACAAGTCGATGCTCGGGCACACGATCGGCGCCGCGGGCGCGGTCGAGGCCATCCTCACGTGGAAGGGGATCCGCGAGGGCATCGTCCTGCCGACGATCAACTACGAGACCCCCGACCCCAAGTGCGACCTCGACTACGTGCCCAACGAGGCGCGGCGGCTCGAGCACCGCGTCGCGCTGTCCAACTCCTTCGGCTTCGGCGGGCAGAACGCCTGCCTCTGCCTGGGCGCGGCGGAGTGAGCGCGGACCTCCCGCGCCGCGCGGCGATCGTCGGGGCCCACGTCGTCACGGCGCTGGGCGACGGTCTCGCGCCCACGCTGTCGGCCCTGCTCGAGGGGCGCACGGGCATCGCGCCCGTGACCGGCTTCGACGCGTCGGGCACGCCGGACGCCGTGGCCGCGCGGCTCGTCGTCCCGCCGGAGCCCGCCGCCGCGGACGGACCCACGCGCGTCGAGACGCCCCACGGCGCGATCCTCGATCGGTGCGCACGCGCGGCCCACGCGGAGGGCCGGGGCGCCGACCTGCCCCGCGACGCCGTCGGCGCGTTCGTCGCCCTCGGCATGGTGGACAGCCCCCCCGACGCGATGGATGCCGCGCTGGCCGCGTCGCTCGGCGACGACGGCGCCTTCTCGCTGGGACGCTTCTTCGGCGGCGGCTTCCGCTCGATCCACCCGCTCTGGCCCCTCGCGATGCTCAACAACGTGGTCGCGGGCCAGCTGGCCGCCGACCTCGACCTCCGCGGCGACAACCTGGTCGTGACGAGCGAGGCCGACGCGGGCGTCCGCGCGTTCGCCGAGGCCCTCGGCGCGCTGTCGATCGGCGCCGTGCGCGCGGCCCTCGTCGCGGGGGTGGCCGACCACGTGAGCGCGGCGGCGCTCCTGCGGGCCGGGCGGCGGGGCACGCCGGGCGAGGTGCTCGGCGAGGGGGGCGCCGCCCTCCTCCTCGAGGGCGAGGCCGACGCACGGGCGCGGGGGATCCCGATCCTGGGCCTCGTGACCGGCGCCGCGTCCACGTTCGGGGCGTCCGACGTGGGGCCGGGTCCGAACGCGTCGGCCCTCGAGCGCGCGGCCCGCGACGCGCTCGCGGAGGCCGGCGTCCCGATCGAACGCGTGGGCCTGCT
>CAZJJQ010000249.1:0-6245 GCA_964546345.1 uncultured Planctomycetales bacterium | reverse complement strand
AGTTCCTGTCGGACGTGTACGTCCCGTGCCCGGACTGCGCGGGGAAGCGGTTCCGGCCCGAGGTGGCCGAGCTGCGGCGCGAGGGGCTCTCGGTGGTGGACGTGCTCGGGCTCACGGTGGACGCGGCGCTCGAGCGGTTCGCGGCGCACCCCAAGGTGACGGGGGCCCTGCGCCCCCTCGCGGACGTGGGGCTCGGCTACCTCCGCCTCGGGCAGCCCCTCTCGACGCTCTCGGGCGGCGAGGCGCAGCGTCTGCGCATCGCGGAGGCGCTCGCCGAGGGGACCCCGCGCAAGCCGCGGCTCTACGTGCTCGACGAGCCGACGACGGGCCTGCACCTCGAGGACGTGGCGGTGCTGCTGCGGGCGCTTGCGCGGCTCGTGGAGCGAGGCCACGGCGTGCTCGCCGTGGAGCACCACCTCGACGTGATGGCCGCCGCGGACCTGGTGGTGGACCTCGGGCCCGAGGCCGGCCCCGGCGGGGGGCGGGTGGTGGCGCGGGGCACGCCCGAGGAGGTCGCCCGCGGGGACGGCCACACGGCGCGGCACCTGCGCGCGGCCCTCGAGGGACGCGGCGACCCGGACCTCGAGGCGGAGCCGACGTTCACCGTGCCGTCCGACGCGGTCGCCGTGGCCGAGCGCGGCGCGTCCCTGGCGCCGAGCGCGGCGATCGAGGTCGAGGGCGCGCGCGAGCACAACCTCAAGGACGTGAGCGTGCACATCCCGCGCGACGCCCTGGTGGTGGTCACGGGCCCGTCGGGCTCGGGGAAGAGCACGCTCGCGTTCGACATCGTCTTCGCCGAGGGGCAGCGGCGGCTCGACGCGTCGCTGTCGGCGTACGCCCGCCAGATCGTGGGCCAGCTCCCGCTGCCCGACGTGGACCGCGTGACGGGCATCCCGCCGACGGTGGCGATCGAGCAGCGCACGACCCGCGGCGGCGCACGCTCCACGGTCGCGACGCTGACCGAGATCGCGCACTACCTGCGGCTCCTGTACTCGAAGACGGGGATCCCGCACTGCCCCGCGTGCGCGCGCGCGCTCGAGGCGCGGGAGCCCGCGTCGATCCTCGACCGGCTCCTCGTCGATCACCGCGGCGAGGCCATCGCGGTGATGGCGCCCGTCGTGGTGGGGCGGAAGGGCTTCCATCGCGAGGTGTTCGAGGCGGCGGCGAAGCGCGGGCACGCGGAGGCCCGGGTGGACGGCAAGGTCGTGGCGACGGTGCCGACGCCGAAGATCGCGCGGTGGAACGAGCATGACGTGGAGGAGGTGGTGGCGCGGGTCGTGCCGGGGCCGACGACCCGGGCGGAGCTCGCGAAGGCGGTGGACGAGGCGCTCGCGCTCGGTCGGGGGAGCCTCGTGGTGCTGCGCGCCGACGGGACGGCCCGCGCCCTCTCGACGTCGCGCACCTGCCCGAAGGACGGGATCACGATCCCCGAGCCCGACCCGAAGCTCTTCAGCCACAACAGCCCCCGCGGCTGGTGCCCGACCTGCGACGGGCTCGGCAGCGTCCCGCGGGTCGATCCGACCCTGATGCCCGTGGACGACGACGCGCCGCTCGCGCGGGGCGCCGTCAAGGGCCTGGGCCTCGATCCCGGGATCCTCAAGCGGTTCGTGCGGGCGGTGAAGAAGACCCTGCGGCTCGACCCGAAGCGGAAGTGGGGCAACCTCTCCGCCGCCGAGCAGCGGCTCGTCCTCTGCGGCGGGAAGGGCCCGGGCGGCACCTTCGCGGGCGCGGCGTCCTACCTCGAGGAGTTCCTGCGGAAGTACCCCGACGCGATCGACTGGCTCGGTGCGTACGCGCGGCGGGCCGAGTGCCCCGCGTGCAAGGGAGCGCGCCTGCGGCCGGAGGCGGCCGCCGTGCGGGTGGGCGGGCACACCCTGCCCGGGCTGCTCGCGATGCCCGTGACGCGCTTCCGCGAGACGATGGAGGCGCTGCCGCTGCTCGGACGGGACGCCGCGGTGGCCGACCCGATCCGGCGCGAGATCGCCTCCCGCGTGCGGTTCCTGGAGCGGGTGGGGCTCGGGTACATGGCGCTCGACCGCAGCGCGCCGACCCTCTCCGGCGGCGAGTCGCAGCGCATCCGCCTCGCGGCGAGCCTCGGCTGCGGCCTGCGCGGGGCTTGCTGGGTGCTCGACGAGCCGACGATCGGCCTGCATCCGCGCGACAACGACCGCCTCCTCGAGGCCCTCGCCGACCTGCGCGACCAGGGGAACAGCCTGGTCGTCGTCGAGCACGACGAGGACACGATCCGCCGGGCCGATCACCTGATCGACATGGGGCCCGGCGGCGGGCGGGAGGGCGGCCACGTCGTCGAGGAGGGCACGCCCGCGTTCGTGGCCGCGAATCCGCGGTCGCCCACGGGGCGGCTCCTCGCCCGGCCTCCCACGTACCCGCCGCCGCCCCGCAAGGGAGGCGCCGGGGCCGTGACCCTGGTCGGCGCGACCGCCCACAACCTGGCGGACCTCACGGTGGACGTGCCGCTGGGCCGCCTGACCGTGGTGACCGGCGTGTCCGGCTCGGGGAAGTCCACGCTCGTGCGCGACGTCCTCTACGAGGGCGTGCGCAAGGAGCTGGGGCTCGTGGGCGCCGACCCGGGCGCCGTGCGCGCCATCCGGGGCGCGAAGGCCCTCGAGCGCGTGCTCGAGGTGGACCAGACCCCCGTGGGCAAGACGCCTCGATCGGTGCCGGCCACGTACCTGGGCATCTGGGACGACCTCCGCGGGGCGTTCTCGAAGACCCCCGAGGCCCGCGCCCGCGGCTGGAAGCCGGGGCGGTTCTCCTTCAACGTGAAGGGCGGCCGCTGCGAGGTGTGCGAGGGCCAGGGGCGCGTGACCGTCGAGATGGCGTTCCTGCCCGACGTGCACGTCCCCTGCGAGGCCTGCGGCGGCCGGCGCTTCACGAGGGAGACCGAGGAGGTGCGCTGGCAGGGCCTGTCGCCCTCGCAGGTGCTCGGGCTCACCTTCGCCGAGGCGGCGCAGCGGTTCTCGGCGTTCCCCACCGTGGCCCCCTTCCTGACCCTGATGGCCGAGGTGGGCCTCGGCTACCTGGCGCTCGGGCAGCCGGCCACGACGCTGTCGGGGGGCGAGGCCCAGCGGCTCAAGCTCGTGACCGAGCTCGGCAAGGGCGGGCGGGAGGGGAAGACGCTGTACGTGCTCGACGAGCCCACGACGGGCCTCCACGGCGAGGACGTGGACCGGCTCGTCGGCGTGCTGCGCAGGCTGGTGGACCGGGGCGACACGGTCGTCGTCATCGAGCACAACCTCGGGGTCATCGCCTCCGCGGACCACGTGATCGACCTGGGGCCCGAGGCGGGGGCCGACGGCGGCCGCGTCGTGGTGGCGGGCCCGCCGGCGGCGATCGCCAAGGCGTGGAAGCGCAGCCGCACGGGCGCGGCGCTCCGGCGATACTGGGGTGCCGCATGAGCGCCCCGATCTCCCTGCGCGATCGTCTGCGCGCGCTGCCGAAGGCGGAGCTGCATCTCCATGCGCTGGGGGCCCTCCGTCCCGCCACCGTCGTCGAGCTGGCGCGTCGGAAGAACGCGCCCATCCTCGCCGAGGCCGAACGGGGCGCGGTGGAGGGCTACCGGTTCGAGAACCTGTCCACGTTCGTGCAGTTCTTCATCGGCCTCTTCTCCCTCGTGACGACCGCCGAGGAGTTCGAGCGCGTGACCTTCGAGATCCTCGAGGACGCCGCGGCCCAGGGCGTGCGCTACGCCGAGCTGCGCGTGAGCCCCACGAGCCACACGACGCGCGGGGCCACGGTGGAGGGCATGTGGGCGGGCCTCGAGGCGGGGCGTCGCGCGGCCGACCGCGCCCACGGGATCGTGGCCCGGTGGATCGTGGACTTCCCCCGCAGCCTGCCGGTCGAGGTGGCCGAGGAGGCGGCGGGGGTGGCGCTCGCGACGCGGACGCGAGGCACCGTCGCGCTCGACATCTCGGGCGACGAACGCGCGGTTGCGGCCCACCCGCGGTTCGCGCCCGTGTTCGCGCGCGCGCGTCGGGCGGGCGTCGCTTGCGTCGCCCACGCGGGCGAGGGGGCGGGGCCCGAGAGCGTGGCGGGAGCGCTCGACCTCTACGGCGCCGTGCGCATCGGCCACGGGACGCGCAGCGCCGACGATCCCGCCCTCCTCGCGCGGCTCGCCCGCGAGCGGATCCCCCTCGAGGTCTGCCCCACGAGCAACGTGCGCCTGAACGTGGTGCCCTCCGTCCGCGCGCACCCCGTGGCGCGGTTCCTCGAGGAGGGGATCCCCGTGGTCGTGTCGAGCGACGATCCCGCCCTCTTCGGCATCGACCTCCTGCACGAGTACGCCGCGCTGCACCGCGAGGCGGGGATCTCCCTCGCCGACCTCGGACGATGCGCCGCCGCGTCGTTCGAGCACGCGCTCGTCGAGCCGGGCGACGACCGCGACCGTCTGGACGGCTGGCGCCGCGAGGCGTCCGCGTGGGCGGAGGAGGCGCGATGAGCCCGGTACGGCCCTCGAACCGCTTCGGGCGGGCCCTCGCCTGCGTCGGCCTCCTGGCGCTCTCCGGGTGCGGACGCGACGCCCCCCGACCCGCGATCGGCGCCCTCCAGGTGGAGCTCGTCCTGCCGTCGGTGGAGGGCCCGATCCCCGAGCGGGGCTTCACGCTGACCGAGGCCCGCGGCGCGGTCCTGCCCCTGACCCGCGTCGCTCAGGGCGAGCGCGGGCCGATCTACGAGGCGTCGGGCCCCGCAGGCACCTGGACCCCCGGCACGCCGACGGGGCTGCGTCCCATCGGGGGGCACACCATGGACATGACCCCGGGGATGCCCGCGATCCCGCTCGCCGTGGGGAAGCCCGCCACGATCTACCTCCAGCCCCCCGATCGCGGCGCCATCGAGCAGGTCGTGGTGCTCGAGGTGACCCCCGCCGACCCGCACGGGCACGCCGTCGCCGTGGAGAAGCTCGGTCCGGGGCCGGATCGCCGCATGGGCCTGCGCCTGCCGGAAGCCGTCCTCGGTGCGCCCCTGCGCGTCCACGCCGTGCTCGCCGGCGGCACCCACGCCACGCCCGTGCCCACCCGTCCGCCGAAGGACGGCGAGCCCCTGCTCCACCATCTCGTGCCGTCGCCGTCGAACCCGTTCACCGTGCGCTGGGTGAGCCTCGCCGACGCGAAGCCGAGCCTCGGCACGCCGGTCCGGCTCGTCTCCACCCTCGGCACCCTCGAGGCCGTGGAGACCGCGCCGCTCGAGGGCGACGGCGCCGCGCGGTTCGCGCAGGTCCCGGCCGAGCCGGAGGCGCTCCGCGTCGTGGGGCCCGGGGTCGAGCTCGAGGTCCTCGAGGCCGGGGCCGGCGTCGCGGAGGCGGCCGTCCTCGCCGTCCCCGACGACGCCGCAGGGCGCGTGCGCCTCCACCTGCGCGGCTTCGATCCCGCCGCGGGCACCCCCCTCGTGCAGATCCGCCCCGAGGGCGCGTCGTCGTACGGTCTGCTGCGCTCCGACCCGCTCCCCGCGACGGCCCCCGATCTGGTGCGCGGCCTGCACCTCCCGCCGGGGCGCTATCGCGTCTCCGTGCGACAGGGCGACCTGTCCGCCATCTCCGTCGCGCCGTTCGAGGTGGGCCCCGTCGAGCCCGCCGACGTCGAGCTCGTCGCCGAGCGCGTCGCGACGCTCGCGGTCTCGCTCGAGGGCGGCGCCCCCGCGGGCCGTCGCTTCGACGTGGAGGCGAAGCGCATCGAGGGCGACGCGGAGGTCCTCGGGCAGGGGTTCTGCTCCCGCCACGTGGCGCGGCCCGACCTCACGCTCTCGCTGCCGCCGGGCCGCTATCGCGTGCGCCTGCTCGAGAATGGCCGCGAGGGCCCCGCGAAGGAGCTCTCGCTCGACATCCCGGGCGTGCGCGCGCAGGTGGGGCTGTCGCCGCCGAGGTGACCGCCGGCAGGGGCTCCACCGGCTCGGGGACTTCGGGGGGCGGCGGGGGCGGGAGCCCCCCTGCGAGGTCGGCGTCCGGGCATCCTACGCGAATGGACCGCAGCCACTGGGTCGTCCGGAAGTTCACGGTGAAGCCGGGAGAGCCCTGGCCGGACGACGTGTCCGAACCCCCGGGCGGGGAGCTCTCGATGGCCGACAAGCTCCGCCTCGCCTGGCCCCTCGTGATGGAAGCGTACGGACTTCACGATCCATGCGCACCGGAGTGCCGACTCCAGCGACATGTTGTCCGCGTCGAACGGGGCAGGAGCTGACAGACTGTGAAGAAATCGGCATCTGGTTCTTCGGTCGGCGGGCGTCTCGGG
>CAZJJQ010000248.1:0-6253 GCA_964546345.1 uncultured Planctomycetales bacterium | reverse complement strand
AGCGCGAGCCGCTCGCGGGCGCCGAGGGTGGCGAGGTGCTGCCGGAGGCGCGCGGCGCGCCAGGGCGCCTCGGGTCCGCCGCGGCGCGCGAGGTCGGCGGCCATCGCCTGCGCGTGGGCGAGGAGGTCCGTCCCCCGCCGCCCCCTCGAGATCACGGACAGTCGGATCCACGCCGTGCCCGGATGGCCGGGCGCCGCGGCCTCCGCCGCCGCGAGCGACGCCAGGGCCTCGTCGCGGCGGTTGCGGCCGAGCTGCTCGAGCGCGCGCACCAGGTGCTCCGCGAACCCCGCCTTGCCGTCGCGGATCGCCTGCTTCGCGTCCGCGAGGCTCGGGTCGAGGCGACCGAGGAACAGGACGTCCTGCTCGGCGGCGCGCTCGGCCGTGAACGCGGTCTCGAAGGCGGCGGCGTCGAGCGTCTCGATCCGCAGGGCCTGGCGCACGACGACGCGGCCGTCGCGGTCGAAGCCCTCGAGCTTCGTGGCGAAGGCGCGGCCCGCGGCCTCGACGAAGTCGGAGGCCCGCCAGGAGGAGAGGACCTGGCCGTCGAGCACGTCGCGACCGCCGAGGAGGACCGCGCGCGGGACGTCCACGTCGAGGTGGAGCTCGCGGGCAGGGTCGAGGTCGGCGGGGAACACGACGTGGAGGACGTCGCCCTCGCGGGTCGCCTTCGGGGCGCGGCGGAGGAAGCCGAGCGCGCGCACCCAGTCGTCGAGGGAGCCGTCGAGCAGGGGCAGGGGGGCGCGGGGGCGATCGGCGTCGTCGGCGGCCCGCTTGCGGCCGAGCCGGAGTCCGCGGTGGACGATGCCGCGTTCGGTCTCGGAGACCCACGCGGTGACGGGGGCGGTGGGCCAGCCCTCGGCGCGGACCGACCAGCGGCGCGGCGTCACGAGGGCCACCGTGCGCGTGCGCGCGAGCGGGCGGCCCTGCACCGCGTGGACCTGCGTCCACTCGGAGGTGAGGCGCAAGGCGCCCGAGAGCGCGGCGAGCGAGGGGCGGCGGTCGAGGGAGCGCAGGGCCGCGAGGATCGCGGGGTCCCAGGCGGGCTCGGGGAAGGCGATCGGCGGCTTCGCCGGGGCGCCGAGGAACGGGAAGCCCACCGCGCCGGCGCCGAGCCGGCCGCCGGGGAGACCGCCGCGCGCGTCGTAGCCCCGCAGGTCGTCGTCCCCGGCGCTCGGGGCCTGCGGCAGCTTCCGGTGCGCGTAGAAGCTCTTCCCTGCCCCCCAGGCACCCCGGCGCAGGGACTCCCGGGCCGGCATGTCCGACAGCTTCTTCTCGGCCTCTTCGAGCTCGACGCTCGCGTCGCCCTCTTCGCCCCCGAAGGGCGGGGCCTCGTCGTCGGCCGACTCTTCGCCCACGCCGCCGAGGTAGCGCACGCCGGGAGTCATGACGGGGGCGGCGGCCATCGGGGTGGTGGGGGGGGGAGGGCTCATCGGCTCGGAGGGCTCCCGCAGCCCGGCGGGTGCCTCTCCCAGGCGCCCGGCGTCGAGGCCGTTCTCCTCGTCGTAGACCTCTGCGTCGTCGGATCCGGCACGCGCGCGGAAGAGGCTGTATCCGGAGAGGTCTCCGCCCGCCTGGGACTCCGTCATGGGCAGGTCCATGGCGGGGACCCACTCCTGCCGGATCGTCTCCGGCGCGTAGTGGATGCCCCCGATGACGCCCGTCGGCGCCCTCGTGGCGACGGTGAGGAACGGCGGGATCCGGTCGGCGAACGTGCCGTCGCGCTCCGCGAACTCGGTGAGGCCGAACCCGCCGGCCCGCTGCGGCGTCCATCCGTACGCGACCGCGGGGGTCTCGCCGCGGCCGAGCCCCTCGATCTGGGCGAGCATCTGCCGCCGCAGGCCCACGCGCCAGCGCTTGGCCACCGCCATCTGCTGGCGCGCGATCTCGAGGGCGACCTTGTCCTTCGCCTCCGCGAAGAAGCGCTCGCCGTCGGCGCGCTTCACCGTGCGCTCCACGCCGTAGCGGGCGCGGTCCTCGTCGTTCTCGAGCACGAGGAACGACGTGTACGGCGTCATGAGCTGGTGCTCGCGCGACAGGGCGAGGATCTCCTCCTGCGTTTTCGGGTCCTTGCCCTGCGCGAGGAGCTGGTCGAGGTGCCGACGGGCCCACAGCCGCGGCAGGAACGAGTTGCCCGCGTCGGCCCTGGGCGCCGCGAGCGTGGAGGTCCATCGCACCGGGGCGCCCGCCACGGTGCCCGTGAGCACCACGGTGGCCGTCTTCCCCTCCGCGCCCGGCAGGAAGCGGCCGAGGATCACCTGCTGCTGGCCGAGGGGCACGTTGGGGAGGATCGCGGGGTAGACCGCCGCGGTCGGGAGCCCTTCGATCGAGAGCTTCGCGTCGCGCAGGCCGGGCTTGGCGACCTCGGCGAGCAGCGCCTTCGCCGCCGCGGCCGGCTCGGCGTCGGCACGACGCACGGAGCCGCCGCCGATGGAGGCCATCGCCGCGAGGACGCCCTGCTCGTAGGCGGCGGACGTGGACACCGCGTGGACCGTGGCCTTCGAGCCCTGCGCCAGGGCCCGGAGGCGGTCGGCGCACGCGACCGGGTCCGGGTTCCGGGCGGTCGGGATGCCGTCGCCGACGTAGATCACCTGGGTGCCCGCGCCGGCCCTCGCGAGGGCGGCGCCGAGCGCGTCGTCGAGATCCGTCCAGCCGAGCGAGGGGCGCGCCGCCAGCGCGTCGAGCAGCTGCTTGGCGTGCGCCTCGGTGGGGGGCAGGGGCTCCGGGGCGATCCAGGTGAAGCCCACGTCCGCGACGACGAGGCGCACGCGGTCCTTCTCGGACAGCTGGGCGAGGAGCGCCGCGATCAGCTCCGCCTGCACCGTGCGCGCGCGCGGGTCCATCGACCCCGAGGTGTCGGCCACGACCACCAGGTCGAGCGGCGCGCCCTCGGGGGCGAGGTCGCGTTGCCAGCCCCCCGCAGCCGGATCCGGGGGCGTGAGCAGGAGCATGAAGTGGCCGTCGTCGCCCTGGAGGCTCGCGATCGCCGACAGGGGCTCCCCGCGCGCGACGCCGACCGCCACCTCGAAGTCGCGCTCGGGCACGTACTCCTGGGCGCCGAACTCGATGACCGCCTCGTGGTCGGTCCTGCGCGTCGTGATCGGGTGGGTGGGGCTAACGACCTCGCGGATCGCCGCCGTCGAGACGACGCTCACCGACATCGACAGCTCGCGGAGGGGGTGGAGCCGCAGGAACTCGCTGCGCAGCGCGTACCGGTAGCGCCAGGCGTCGCCTTCGAGGGGCAGCACCTGGGTGTAACGGAGGCGGATGCGCTTCTCGGCGTGCGGCGGGATCGGATAGACCCGCGCCTTGAAGAGGTTGCCTCCCTCCCACTCGAGGAGACCCGGGTCCTTCTTGCGGCGCAGGATGTCCTCGTAGATCTCCCGTGCCCGCTGCTTCTCGACGATGTCGGCCTCGACGAGCTCGTCGCCGACCCACATGCCGAACCCGCCGATGGAGGCGTCGGCCGGCAGCGGGAACGAGAAGCTCCCCTCGAGCACCTCGTTCGTCGCGTTGACGAACGACTCCTCGACGGTGGTGCGGGCGATCTGGTCCCGGATCTCGACGGTGACCTTGTGGTAGCCGACGGTGAGGGGGACGTCCTTGCCGTCCACCTTGGCGAGCAGCGAGCCCATCCACTCCTCGCTCGTGCTCGCGCGGTACCCCTCGAGCCAGCGCGGGAGCCTCGGGAGCTCCGCCACCGCCGCGTCGTCGGCCCGCAGCCACGTGGTCGCGGTCAGGTCCTTGGCGTACCCGCCCGGTCCCGTGACGTGGAGGGGCGCCTTCTCGGCAGGGGCGACCTCGACGTCGCCGCGGAGGAGCCGCAGCCCCCCCTCGTTCGGCATCTCGAGCAGCGCGCCCGGCCCCACGACGAGCTTCGCGCCCCCCGTCATCCGCAGCTCGAGCGCGTTCGCCCCCCGGGCCTCGGTGCGGATCACGTCCCCCGGGAACACCACCCCGCGCGCGTCGAGCGTCGTCCAGCGCTCCCGGCCCACCGGCCGGACGACCGACACGCCCTGGACGGCGGTCACGATCCCGGCGCGACCGTCCGGGGTGAGGCTCCCGGCAGCGCCGAAGCGGGGGGCCACGAGCAGGAACAGCAGCGACGCCAGGAGCACGGTCACGCGCGGACGCATCGGCACCTCCACCCCGGGCCGACGCCGGCCCGAGGTGGATTGGACACCGTCCCCGTCCGCCGGTGCCAGAGAGTCCGAGGGCCCCCGGTCCCGCTCCGGGCCGGGGGGCTTCCTCGGCGACGAGCTCGGAAGGGCGAGGACGCCCGGAGGCCGGGGGCGGACGAACCGTGCGTGTCCGACACCTTCGGTGCGTCCTTCCCCCGGCTCCCGGCCGCGGTCCTACCGCCAGGCGTAGCCGGTGCAGGTGGTCCCGGCCGGCAGGGAGGCCAGGAGATCGAGCGAGGGGCCGTCGATCATCCCGTGCACGAACAGCGGCACCGGGTCCCCCTGCGGGACCGAAGGCTGGTACGCCACCCAGCACCCGGTGTGGCTGAACGACCGCGCGCCGGCCGTGGAGAGCGTGGCCTCCTCCGTCGGCAGCGACACGTCGAACCGTCCGACCCCCGGGGAGGGCACGAGCTGGAGGCGGTTCAGCGCGGGGTCGGGCGGCGACAGGGAGAGGAGGACGTGGGTCCCCGCCGGGCTCCAGAAGAAGGCCGGGCTCACGTCGAACCCGGGATCCAGCGGCAGGTCGGCGATGGCGTCCGTGGCCGGCGCGACGAGGTCCGAGACGTACAGGCGCATCGACTCCTCGATGGCGCCCGGGGCGAACCCGTCCGCCGCGATCCCGAGCCGCGTCCCGTCGGGCGACCAACGCACCGAGAGCGCGCTGTGGGGGTGGATCACCACGTCGGTCCCCGCGCCGAACGTCACCAGGTGGAGCGCGTAGTTGTCGGGCGCCGCGTTCCCCGTGAACCCGTGGTACGTGAGCCTCGTGCCGTCCGGCGACCACTCGAAGAACGACACCTCCGTGCCCGCGGCCCATGCCGTGAGCGGCGTCGGCGCGCCGCCGGTCGGCGACACCACGTACAGGTCCACCGCCGTCGCCTGCGTGCCGTTCGCCAGGTACGCGAGCCTCGACGAGTCGGGCGACCACTGGAAGGTCTCCACCGACCGCGCCGGGTCCGCGCCGAGCCCCGAGCGCTCGGTGCTCGTGCTCCCGTCCCACACGTACAGCCGCGGGACGAACGGGACCAGGTCGAACAGGTACGCGAGACGTCCCCCGTTCGGCGCCCACCGGCCGAACTGCACCGCCGCGTTCGGATCGACCCCGGGCCCGCGCGCGTTCACCCGCTCGTGCCCGCTGCCGTCCGCGTTCACCACGTACAGGTCGCGCCGGAACGGCACCTCGGGATCGCCGCGGTAGAGCACCTGCGGCGCGCCTCCGCCGAGCGGTCGCCACTCGAACGCGAGCGCCTGCGAGTCCGTGATCGCGCCGAGCACGGTGAGCAGCACCGGGTCCCCGCCGGCGAGCCCGACCGCGTACAGGTCCGTGCCGAACGGCGGCGCCGCCTCCTGCGACGCGAACGCGAGCTGCGACCCGTCCGGCGACCAGCTCGGCGACATCACGATCCCGTCGAAGCCCTGCGTCCGGTTCCGCACGAGCCCCGTCGTGAGATCCACCACGAACAGATCCGAGCCGCCCGCGTCGTCGCGATCCGACGTGAACGCCAGCCGCAGTCGGTCCGGCGACCACGCGAGCTGCCCGCACGAGCTTCCCGCCACCAGCGGCCCGCTCACCACGCGCGGCGTGCCGCCGGGGGCGCTCACGTACACCTCCAGCGTGCCGGGCAGCCGCCCGTCCGCCACGAACGCGATCAGGTCCTCCGGAAGCCCCTCCCCTCCGCCGCCGCATCCGGCGGCGCCGCACGACAGGACGAGAGCCGCCACGATCCCGAGCCCACGACGCATGCGCATGCCTGGCCTCCGCGAGGCGCCCCGCGCGCCCGCGCGCGGGGTGCCTCTCCGGAAGGGATGCGCGCCCGCCCGCGGACTTGCCCGGGTTTCGCCTCCGAACGCGACCCCCGTCGCCGCTCGGCGGACCCGCCGGGTCCGGGATGGGGGGGGCGCGGGGGGGAAGGGGGGCTCCCCTCCCGCGATCCCGGGATCACCGGCCGCCGCGGCCCCGCCCCCTGCCGTGGTCGTCGCCCGCGTCGTCCCCATCGTCGCCGCCTCGACCGCGTCCGCCGCCGTGGTCGTCGCCGGCGCCGTCGTCCGCTCCTCGGCCCCCGCCGCCCCCC
>CAZJJQ010000247.1:0-6263 GCA_964546345.1 uncultured Planctomycetales bacterium | reverse complement strand
GGCCGCTGGCGCTCGCCGACCTCATCGGGCTGGACACCTGCCTCGCGATCCTCGAGGTGCTCCACGGCGGCCTCGGCGACCCGAGGTACCGCCCGTGCCCCCTCCTGCGCAAGATGGTCGCGGCGGGCTGGTACGGCCGGAAGTCGGGCCGCGGGTTCTACGTCTACCCGTCCGCCCCCGCGAAGTAGGGGGCAAGGGAAGCGGGATCCGGAGACTCGTGTTTCAGGCGCGGGCGCCCGCGGGGCGCCCGGGGAAGCCCCCTTGCGCCCGGAGGCGGGATCTGTTGTATTCCGGCCCGTCATCGCCCACGAGGCGGGAGGGTCGGGCATGCGCGGGAACCGGACGGGCAGGTGGGTGCTGGCGGCGGCGGGGCTGCTCCCCGGCTGTGCCCAGACCGTGGTGTCGAACCACGAGGACGTGCGCACCTGCGAGGGCGTGCGCTTCTACGGGGCTCGCCCCGTCACCGTGCCCACGCGGACGAACTCGTGTGGGGAACCGCTCGCGTATCAGACGCTGTGGGTTCCCGACACCACCCGACCCCAGTACGTGCGCCAGGCACCCGGACTCGGAGACGGCGGGTTCACCCTCGGGTGCGAGGAGGGCGTGGCCACGAAGCTGGACGTGAAGGCGCCTACCACGACGGTGAACACGGTCCTCGATGCGACGGCGAAGCTCGCCGTCATCGGCATCGGCATCGGAGCCGCCAAGAAGGAGCTCGACAAGTGACGGTGGGCCGGCACGGCGCGCGCACGCCCCGGCTGGCCTTCGCGCTCGTGTGCGGGCTCGTGGCGGGCTGCTCCAACACGCGCGTCTCCAGCGACGCCGCGGGGCGACGCACCTCGGGATTCCGATACCACGACCCCAAGCCCTATCTCCTGGTCACGCGCTCCACCGCGACGGACGAGGTCATCTCGGTCCAGAAGCTCATCCTCCCGGACACCTCCCCCGAAGGGACCCACTATGTGGCGCAGATGCCGGGAATCGGTGCCACCGGCTTCACCGTCGAGACCACCAACGGCGTGCTCAAGACCCTGACGACCAGCACGGACTCTCAGGCTGCCGCGACGGCGAACACGACGGCCGCCGGGCTGAAGAGCGTGATCGACGCGCTCGTGGCCGCCAAGCCGGTGCCCGAGCCCCCTCCTGCCACCACGCCACCCGTGGATCCGGGTGCCGGCGCGGGTACGGCAACGCCGCCGTCGGGGGAGGGGGCTGACGTGCTCGACGTGTCTCGACTGGCCCGCCTCGACACGTTCCTGGCGAAGGTCCAGCAGCTGCCCGTAACGCCGTTCACCGACGTGACGCTGTTGCGAACGGAGATGCAGGGGCTCCCGGCTTTCCAGGTGTTCGCGAGCGGGGTCGACTCGAAGGCGCTGGACTCCTCCCTCCTGGCCCTGGGAGCGGATCTCCGGAAGGCCCAGGCCCCCACGTACGAGGCGATCGTGGCCTGCCAGGCGGCCGGAACGGTGTGTCTCAAGGGCCTGTCGCCCGGAGGCTCGGCGCGGCCCCAGCCCTGCGCGGAGCGGGTGACGGAAGCGCGGCGCCTCGTTCGATGGGCGCAGCTGGACCTGCTGCAGTATCGGATTCCGCCGGATCCGCCCGATCCCTCCCGGACGATCCGCTGGTACTCCATGGCCCGATTCGCGAAGAGCGCGGAGCCGGTGCTCCAGGCGGCGAGTGCATTGCTCGACGCCTTGGGGCCGCTCGCCCTGCCGCCTCCCACGCACACCGCGCCCGCCGCCAGCTCGAAGCCGCCCTGCACGATGACCGCGGACGATGAGCTCAAGAAGCGCCCGGTGTACCTCACCCTGTACGAGGTGGTCTTCGAGGGGCCCGAGGCGCCCGCGAAGCTGGTGGAGGTGAAGGACAAGGCGCGCATCCGGGCCATTGGAGACGTGCTCGCCAGCACCCCGACGCTCTTCGCTCCGAGGGTCCCTGTGCCCCCCTCGGCGTCCGTCGGGAGATAGGCCGCCGGCGCTCCACCAGTCTCCGAGCGGTCGCTCCCCCCTCCCGGCGGGGACCGTCCCCCGCCGCCCCCTGGAATCCCAAGGGAGGGTCGGTCCCCCGCCCTATCCTCGGGACGTGGTCGGGGCGGGGCCCCGACCCCCTGAAGGCGAGGCGTCCGTGGACTTCGAGCTGCCCGAGGACATCCAGGCCCTGCGCGACGGCGCGCGGGAGTTCGCCGAGCGCGAGCTCGCCCCCCGAGCGGCCCAGGCCGACGAGGACGAGACGTTCGTCGAGGCGCAGTGGCGGGCCTGCGGCGAGGGCGGCTGGGCCGGCGTGACGGTGCCCGAGGCGTACGGCGGGGGCGGCCTGGGATCGGTCGCCAACACGGTGGTGCTGATCGAGCTGGCGCGGGCCTGCGCCTCGACGGCGGTCACCGTCTCGGTGCACTCGGGCCTCGCCACCGCCGCAGTCCTGCGCTACGGCACCGAGGACCAGAAGCGTCGCTACCTCCCGCGGCTCGCCACGGGCGAGTGGCTCGGCGCGTACGCCCTCTCCGAGGCGGTGAGCGGGTCGGACGCAGCCGGGCTGCGGTGCGCGGCGAGGCCCGACGGCGCGGGCGGGTACGTGCTCGACGGGAGCAAGCTGTGGATCACGAGCGGCGACCACGCCGACCTGATCGTGGTCTTCGCGCGCACGTCCACCGAGTCCAAGACGAAGGGCATCACGGCGTTCCTCGTCGAGACCGCGTGGCCGGGCTTCCGGGCCGGGAAGAAGGAGCGGAAGATGGGGATCCGCGGGTCCTCCACCGTGGAGATCCAGCTGTCGGGGCTGAAGGTCCCGGCGGAGAACGTCCTCGGGGAGCCGAACAAGGGCTTCGGCGTCGCCATGGGCCTGCTCGACGGCGGGCGCATCGGCATCGCGAGCCAGGCGCTCGGGATCGGCCAGGCCTGCCTCGACGCGTCGATCCGGTACGCGAAGGAGCGCGAGCAGTTCGGGCAGCCCATCGGCTCGTTCCAGTCGATCCAGTGGAAGATCGCGGAGATGGGCGTCCGCCTCGAGGCCGCGCGCCTCCTCACGCTCCGCGCGGCGTCGTTGAAGGACGCCGGCAAGCCGCACTCCCTCGAGGCGTGCATGGCGAAGCTCGAGGCCAGCCGGGCGGCCGACTACAGCGCCAAGGAGGCCGTGCAGATCCACGGGGGCGCGGGCTACACCCGGGAGTTCCCGGTGGAGCGGTACTTCCGCGACGCACGAGTGACCGAGATCTACGAGGGCACCACGGAGATCCAGACCCTGGTGATCGCCCGCAACCTCCTCGGAGCCTGAGCCCCGTGGGCGACGCGCTGGTCCAGGGCGTGCGGTCCGGCGACGTGCGGTCGGTCGCGCGCGCGCTGACCGTCGTCGAGAACGACCCCGACGCGTCCGCGCGGCTGCTCGCCGGGCTGTCGGGCGGCGCGGGCTCGGTCGAGGGTGGCGCCCACCGGGTCGGCATCACGGGCCCTCCCGGCGCCGGGAAGTCCACGCTCCTCGCGTCCCTCGTGCGCGGGTGGCGGGCCGCGGGCCGCCGGGTGGGGGTGATCGCGGTGGATCCCACGAGCCCGTTCTCGGGCGGCGCCCTCCTCGGCGACCGGATCCGGATGGCGGGGCTCTCCGGCGATCCCGAGGTCTTCATCCGATCCTTCGCGTCGAGGGGCGAGCTCGGGGGGCTGTCGCGGGCGGTGCACGATGCGGCCGACGTGCTCGAGGCGGCCGGGTACGACCCGATCCTGATCGAGACCGTCGGGGTCGGGCAGAGCGAGGTGGCCATCGCCGCCGCCGCCGACACGGTGCTCGTCGTGCTCGCACCCGGCTCGGGCGACTCGATCCAGGCGCTCAAGGCCGGCCTGGTCGAGGCCGCCGACGTCCTGGTGGTCAACCAGGCCGATCGGGCGGGGGCGGAAGGGCTCGCGTCCGACCTCGCCGCGGCCGTCGATCTCCAGGCCGCGGGGCGCAAGGCGCCCGTGCTCCAGACCGTGGCCACCACGGGCCAGGGCGTGGACGCGCTCCGGGCGGAGGTGGACCTCCGCCGGCCCATCGACCGGGGGCACGCGGCGGCCGACGAGCGCCGGATGGGCCGGGCCCGCCACCGCATCCAGCACGAGGTCGATCGGCGCCGTCAGGCGGCGTTCTGGGGCCCCCGCACCGCCGAGCTCGACCGGCTGGTCGGCGAGGTGGTCCGCGGGCGCATGACCGTGGCGCGGGCGGCGGGTACCCTCCTCGGCGATCCTTCCCTCGGAGTCGCCGACGCCTCGTGACCACGTCCTCCGCCCCGATCCGCGTGCTGGTGGCCAAGGCGGGCCTCGACGGCCACGACCGGGGGGCCAAGGTCGTCGCCGCGGCGCTGCGGGACGCGGGCTTCGAGGTCGTGTACACCGGCCTGCGCCAGACGCCCGAGATGATCGTGGACGCGGCGATCCAGGAGGACGTGGACGCCGTGGGGCTCTCCATCCACAGCGGCGCCCACATGACCCTGTTCCCCCGCGTGGTCGCCCTGCTCCAGGCGCGTGGCGCCGACCACGTGCTCGTCACCGGCGGGGGTATCATCCCCCCGGCGGACGCCGCGGCGCTCGAGGCGCTGGGTGTCGGCCGGCTCTTCGGGCCGGGCACCCCGACGCGCGACCTCGTGGACTACCTGCGCCGCGAGGTCGCCGAGCGCCGGGCCCGGGTCGGACGGTCCTGACGGAGCCTCCCGCAGGTGATCCCCGCACCATGACGCCTCCCTCCCCCGCTCAGGCCGCTACGGCGACGGACAGCCCGTTCCTCTCCGAGGACCACCTCCAGATCCGGGAGATGGTCCGGGAGTTCGCCCTCCGCGAGGTCGCCCCGATCGCGGCCGATCTCGACGAGCAGAAGCGGTTCCCGCACGAGACGATCCCGAAGCTCGCCGAGCTGGGCCTCCTCGGCGTGCCGTTCCCCACCGAGTACGGGGGCGCGGGGCTCGACCACGTCGCCTACATGATCGTCGTCGAGGAGCTGTCGCGGGTCTGCGGCACCACCGGCATCACCGTGGCCGCGCACACCTCGCTCGGCACGACCCCGATCTACGCCTTCGGCACCGAGGAGCAGCGCCGGCGGTGGGTGCCGAAGCTCGCTTCGGGCGAGAAGCTCGCCGCGTTCGCCCTCACCGAGCCCGCCGCGGGCTCCGACGCGAAGGCGACCAAGGTCATGGCCCTGCGGGACGGCGACCAGTGGGTCGTCAACGGCACGAAGATCTACTGCACGAACGGCACGCACGCCGGCACGATCGTGTTCACGGCGCGCACGGATCCGGCCTCGACGGGGGCGGACAGCATCAGCGCCTTCGTGGTCGAGAAGGGCACGCCGGGGCTCGTCTACGGCAAGCTCGAGGACAAGCTCGGGCTGCGCGGCAGCGACACGCGCGAGCTGGTCTTCCAGGACTGCCGCATCCCGGCCGCGAACCGCCTGGGCGCCGACGGCGAGGGCTTCCCCGCCTTCATGAAGACGCTGGAGGGCGGGCGGATCAGCATCGGCGCGATGGCGCTCGGCCTGGCGCAGGGGGCCCTCGACGTGGCCCTGCCCTACGCGCGCGAGCGGCTCCAGTTCGGCAAGCGGCTCATCGACCACCAGGCCGTGGGCAACCGGCTCGCCGACATGGCCATGGAGATCGCCGCGGCGCGCAACCTCGTCTACGAGGCCGCGTGGCGCAAAGACCGCGGGCTGCCCTTCGCCGTGCAGGGCTCCTACGCGAAGCTGTTCGCCTCCGAGGTCGCCATGCGGGCGGCGCACTCGGCGGTGCAGATCCTCGGCGGGGTCGGCTACACGCGCGAGGTGCCCGCCGAGCGCATCCTCCGCGACGCGAAGCTCACCGAGATCGGCGAGGGCACCAGCGAGATCCAGCGGATGATCATCGCCCGCCATCTCGACCGCCAGGGAGCGTAGTGGGGCTGTTCGGCGGCGGCGCGAAGGCCCGCGTGCGCGAGGGGCTCGCACGCCTCGCCGCGGGCGATCCCGAGGGCGCCGAGCGGCTGCTCTCCGAGGCGCTCCGCAAGCGGCCCGGCGACGTCCACGCGCTCTACGGTCGGGGGCGTGCGCGCGTCGCGCTTGGGCGTCCCGAGCCGGCGGAGCGCGACTTCGACGCCGCGGTGGCGGCGGACCCGACGTGGCCCTGGGGGTGGTTCGGCCGAGCCTGGGCGCGGCTGCGCCGGGGCGACCTCGACGGCGCGATCCACGACTACGGAGAGGGTCTCGCGCTCGACCCGGCCCAGGCCGAGGCCTGGTTCAACCGTGCGCAGGCCCGTGCGCAGAAGGGAGACGCCGCC
>CAZJJQ010000246.1:0-6283 GCA_964546345.1 uncultured Planctomycetales bacterium | reverse complement strand
AAGGCGGCGCGCAAGGCCCCGCGCCAGCCGGCGGCGGGGCGCGCGCCGGCCGCGCGCCCGCGCACGGTCCGCGCGGCGAAGCCCGCCGCGGTGCGCGTCCTGATCCTGCGCGCCGCGGGGACCAACTGCGACCGGGAGACGGCGTACGCCTTCGAGCAGGCCGGCGCCGAGACCGTCACGATGCACGTGAACGAGCTCCTGGCTGCGCCCCGACGCCTCGGGGACGTCCACGGCCTCGTCCTTCCCGGCGGCTTCAGCCACGGCGACGACCTGGGCGCCGGCACGGTCCTCGGGGCACGGATCCGCACCGGCCTCCTGGACGGGATCCGCCGCCTCGTCGATCGCGGGGGGATCGTCCTCGGCATCTGCAACGGCTTCCAGGTGCTGGTCAAGACCGGCCTCGTGCCCGGGTTCGACGGCACGACCCGCCGCACGGTCACGCTGGCGTCGAACACCAGCAACCGCTACGAGGACCGGTGGGTGACCCTCGAGGTGGCCACCGACCGCAGCGTGTTCCTCCGGGTCGGCGAGCGCTACCACGTGCCCGTCGCCCACGGGGAAGGCCGCCTCCTGCCGCTCGACGAGGCGACCCGAGTGCGCCTCCACGCCGACCGGCAGATCGCGCTGCGCTACGTGGGCCCCGACGGGTCCCACCCCTGCGGGTATCCGTGCAACCCCAACGGCGCGGTGGACGACATCGCCGGCATCACCGATCCGACGGGCCGCATCCTGGGCCTGATGCCCCACCCCGAGCGCCACCAGTTCGGATGGCAGAGCCCCCGGTTCCACCGGGACGGCGCTCCGTCGATCCCCGACGGCCTGCGCGTCTTCCAGCACGGCGTCGAGCACCTGAAGAACACGTTCTGATCGGTTCGGGCGCGAGTAGCAGTACGGAGGCGGCGCAAAAACCCCTACTCTTGCGGCAGATGCGTCCCCGTCCGAAGAGATCGGCCGTGCAAGAGTAGGGGTTCTTGCGCCGCCTCCGTACTGCTACTCCCGGAGCCCCCATGAACGCCCCCCACCTCGCGCCCTTCGCCGCCGCCGCGCTCGCCGTGGTCCTCGCGACGACCCTCCCCGCCGCGGCGACGGCCGACATCGCGCCGCCGAACACGCCGCGTCGCAAGCCCGTGGTCGTCAAGGACGGCCTCGAGGAGGTGGCGGCCTCCGCGAGGCACCAGTGGACGGGCATCGCGATCGCCCGGGACGGCCGCATCTTCGTGACCTACCCACGCTGGAACGGCCCGCACGAGCTGAGCCTCGCGGTCCTCGGCAAGGACGGCACCCCCGTCGCCTACCCCGACGCCGAGTGGAACGCGTGGAAGCCGGGCTCGGACAAGGGCGTCGCCGACCACTTCGTCTGCGTGCAGAGCGTCCGGGTCGATGCCGCCAACCACCTCTGGGTGCTCGATCCCGGCGCACCGAAGCTCGCCGCCCTCGTCCCCGGCGCCCCGAAGCTCGTCGAGATCGATCTCGCCACCGACAAAGTCCTCCGCACGATCCGGTTCGACACGAAGGCAGCGCCCGAGGGCAGCTACCTGAACGACGTCCGCGTGGACTCGGCCCGGCAGGTGGCCTACCTGACCGATTCGGGCCTCGGGGCGCTGCTCGTGGTCGATCTGGGGACCGGCACGGCGCGCCGCCTCCTCGAGGACCACCCGAGCACGAAGGCCGAGGCCGACGTGATCCCGAAGCTCGAGGGCAAGGAGCTCCGCGTGCTGCTGCCGGACGGCACGCCGGGTCCGGTGCCGCAGGTCCACGCCGACGGGATCGCGCTCGACCTGGGCCACGACCTCCTCTACTTCTGCGCGCTCACGTCGAAGACCCTCTACCGGGTGAAGGCCTCCCTCCTCGCCGACCCGAAGACGACGAAGGAGGCCCTGGTCGCCGCCCTCGAGAAGATCCCCCACGGCTACGTCTGCGACGGCCTCGAGGTGGACGCGGCCGGCCACGTCTACCTCACCGACCTGGAGGGCGACGCCGTCTCCGTGATGAAGGTGCCCGGCCTCTGGGCACGCCTCGCGCACGACCCGCGCATCGCGTGGCCCGACTCGCTCGCGTTCGGCCCGGACGGCGCGCTCTACGTCACGGCCGCCCAGATCCACCGGACGCCGCCGTTCTCGAAGGCGATGCCCGAGACGCCGTTCCGCATCCTCAGGCTCGCGCCCCTGCCCTGGTGAGGCGCGGCGGGGAGCCCCGGAGCTCCCCCGCGCGGCCCCGGGCGCACGGCCGGGCCTCCCCCCCGCATCCCAAAGCAGCGGAGCGCGAACCCACGCCCCCCTGACGAGCGAGGGCACCCCGCGGGCGCCCTCGCCACCGAGAAAGAGGAAGGAAGGCGGCTAGCGCCCGTCGTCGTTCGGACCGTCGTGAGCCCCGAACAGGGGCCCGGGCCCGCGGCCGGGGCGGCGTCGGGGCCGCGGATCGTCGCGACGGTCCCGGTCGCCGCGACGACCACGGTCGCCGCGGTCATCGCGCTCGTCGCGGTCGGCGAAGCCACGGTCGGCGCCGTCATCGTGGCACGCGCACCCGCACCCGCATCCGCTCCCTTCCTCCTCGTCCTCGTCGTCGTCCTCGTCCGCGGCCATCTGCGCGACCTGGCGCCGCAGCGCCCGGACCTCCTTCCGCAGGGCGCGCACCTCCTGCAGGAGGCGCTCGAGGGGACCGGCCTCGTGGCGGATTCCCGGGGGCGGCGGGGGCGAGCCGTCGGCCCGGCCGGCGTGCGGAGGCGGACCTCCCGCCTCCCCGAGTCGGCCCCTCGGGGGCAGCAGAGACGGCGGCTCGCGGTCCCCCGCGTTCGCGGGCGGCACCCTCTTCGGCTCTCCCGCGCGTCCCCGCGCGTGGGGGCCGGCCGCCGGCGCCGCACCCTCCGGCCACGCGAGGACCCTGCGGCCCTCGGGACTCACGAGGACGATCACCTCGCGCTCGCACGTCTCGGAGCCCTGCGGCCCCATCGGCGGGGGCTTCGCCGCCTTCGGAGGCTTCGGGGGCATCGGGGCCAGCGGTGCCACCGGGGCCATCCCCGGGGCCATCGGAGCGCGCATGCCACCGCCGGCCTCGCCGTGGCGGCGACCACCGATCGCCTTGCGGAACGCCAGCGCATCGTCGATGGCCTTGCGGATCCACCGCTCGAGCTCGGCGCGACGCGGATCGGCGGGTCGCGCGTCGGTCCGCGCGGGGGGGCGCGGCGCCTCTCCACGCGGCGGCAGGGGAGGCGCGCCCCCGCCGGGGCCGCCGGGCCGTGCTCCGCCCCCGCGGAAGAGCGTCCCGAGGATCGGCACGTCCGTGGGCATCGGCTGCGCCGCGGGAGCCGGCGCGGGGGCGTCGAACAACGCATCGATGGCCTTCGACACCTCGGGAGGGAGCCCGGGGACGGAGAAGGCCTCCGCCTTCTGGGCTCCCGGATCCTGCGGAGGCGTCGGCGACGGGTCGCCGGCGCGCGCAAGGCTCACGGGCAGCGCGACGAGGGACGCGATCGCGAGGAACGCACGGCACGTCGGACGCATGGGGATCTCCAGCGCGGGAATCGGCCCGTCAGCGTGAATCCGCGGCGCGCGCTTGTCCAGCGCGTTCGGCGAGCGGGGGCCGCCCCTTCGGACGACACCCCCGGACCCCGTCGTTCCCGAAAGGCCACGCCGACGAGGGGAAGCGACCCTCCGCCGTCGTTTCGGCCCCGTGACGTCGCTCCCGCGGGGGAGCGGTCTCCCCACCGTCCGTGCGCGCGCACGATCGGGCGCAATCCCTCGATTTCGCGGGATTTGAGCCCTTCCGCCGCCGTTCTCTCAAGGTCCGGCCCGCGTGCGACGCGGGGTGGCACCACGCATGCGATGGCGGGGGCGTCGGTCGCGTCGGATCTGGAGCCCGGCGCGATCCCGGTGGCGACCCCCGGACTTCGGGTCGCGAAAGCCACGGCCATGCACCGGATCCTCTTCGTCAGCCTGGCGGGACTCGTCGCGGTCACCGCCTTTCCCTCCCCCGCGCACGCCCACGGCGGGCAGTTCACCAACCCCGGCGGCGCCGACCCTCCCGGGCTCGTGCCCCCCGGCGGCGCCCCCCCCCCCCCGCGCGGCCCCGCCCCCCCCCCCCCCCCCCGAGCCCCCCCCCGGGGCCCACCCCGCGGGCCCGCCCCGCCCCCGCCGCCCCCTCCCCCCTCCCCCACGCCGAGCCCCGAACCCGGGCCTACCCCCGGCGGGCCGACCCCGACGCCGTCCGCGCCGACGCCTGCAGGGCCCGTGACGCCGCCCGCGACGGGCACGCCGCCCGACCCCACGACGCGGCCCGGGAGACGCGCGCAGCTCTCCTACGACAGCTGGGTGTTCTGGTGGGCGTACCACCGCGCCGAGTTCGTCGGGCTGAAGGACGCGATCCGTCGTGACACCGCGCAGTCGGGCCTCTCGCAGATCGGCGAAGGCGGCGGGAACCGGAGCGACGTCGATCGGGCCGTGCAGAAGCGCGTGCAGGAGGAGGTCATCCCCGCGCTCGTCGAGGTGCTGCGGCCGGACGCCCGCAACGGCGACGACACGGTGTCCGCGGCGTACCTGGCCCTCGCGAAGGTCACCGACGATCCCGCGCACGTCGAACGCATCCTCGCAGGCGTCGGGCAGGACGGCCGCCTCGGCCCCCGTGGCTCGCAGCTCGTGCGCGAGAGCTGCGCGCTCGCCGCGGGCCTCCTGCGTCGCCAGGATCCCGAGCGGCGGCTCGACGCGAAGGAGCTCGACCGCGTGCGCGAAGCGTGCCTGGCCTGGTTCGACGACGGGGCGCTCGCGACCCGTACGCGCGCGTTCGCGATGTTCTCGCTCGCCCTGCTCGGCGACCAGCCGACCGCGCGCGGCCTCGCCGTGACCGAGGGCGCGACGCCCGAAGGCGAGAGCCTGGCCGATCGGCTCTTCGAACGCCTCCAGCACGAGGAGAAGGCCCCCGACCTCCCGGCGGCCCTGATGCTGGCGCTCTCGATGCAGCCCGCGACGACGATCCGCCCGGAGATGCGGTCCGCGCTCGCCTCCATCGCCCTCCGGGGTCGGCTCGGCAAGGTCTCCTTCGACGGGATCGTCGCCTCCTACGCGGCCCTCGCGCTCGGACGCATCGGCCACGCGGACGACGCGCGACCGCTGCTCGACATGCTGGCGATCCGCACGCTGCCCGTGTTCGTCAAGCGCTCGGCCGCGATCGCCCTCGGGCGGCTCGGCGAGCACGCCGCGGGGCCCGCGCGCGCATCCATCGTGACGGGCCTGTGGAAGGCCTACGAGGCGTCCCGCGACCTGTCGGTGCGCTCCTTCGCCCTCATGAGCCTGGGCCGCGTCCTCGCCGCGGAGGCGCACGAGGGCCGCACGGACGCGCTCGAGGCGAAGGGCCAGCGCATCGGCGACGAGCTGCTCAGGGTGGCGAAGGACGGCACGTACGCCGACCGGCCGTTCGGCGCCCTGGCGCTCGGCCTCGTGGCCCGCGGCGTCGGGGAGCGCCCGGACGCGCTCGCGTACGGAGAGCTGCGCAGCCGCATCCTCGACGCGCTCCGCGGGGGCTTCGACGAGGACCGCGGCGATCCGCGCAACCGCGGCGCCTGGGCGGTGGCCCTGGGGCTCACGAAGGACGACCGATCGATCCCCCGGCTGACGGCAGTCCTCTCGAATCGCGACGGCGACCGCGAGCTCCGGGGCTATGCCGCCCTCGCGCTCGGTCTGATCGGCGTCCCCGATCGGGCCGCCGTCGAGGCCCTCCGCAACGCGCTGCGCGAGCGCTCGTCCGAGGAGCTGCGCCTGCAGTGCGCGACGGGCCTGGGGCTGCTGTCCGCGCCGGGCACGGTGGACCTGCTCCTCAAGGAGCTCGCCGAGACGGACAGCCAGTTCGTCCAGGGACAGGTCGTCATCGCCCTGGCCCAGATCGGCGACGCCCGCACGATACCGCCGCTCGTCGCCATCCTCCGGGACGGCACGCGCCCCGAGTCCACGCGCGCGATCGCGTGCGCGGGGCTCGGGCTCCTCGGCGACCTCGAGCGACGGGCGAGCCTGTCGCTCCTGACCACGGGCCTCAACTACCGCGCCGTGGTGGACGCGGTGACCGAGGTGTTCTCGATCCTGTGAACAGGAGAGGCTCAGCCCCGCAGCGGGCCTTCAGGGAAGGCACGACGTCGAGCCAGCGACCGCGTTCCGTCGTAGGCCGCGGAAGCGGCTGCGAGGAGGGCGTACTTGCGCCGCGGTACGTCGACGAGCAGCCCGAGGAGGACGAGTCCGCGAGGACGACGAGGGGGACCCCGGCGCGTCCGCGCCGCGGTCCCCGCGAACCCCGGCCCCGA
>CAZJJQ010000245.1:0-6295 GCA_964546345.1 uncultured Planctomycetales bacterium | reverse complement strand
CGACGCGGACGCCGCGCGGGTCGCCGTCCGCGAGAGGTCCAAGCGGCTGTACGACCGCGCGATGGGGGCCTACGAGCTGGGCGCGGATCACTACGGCGAGGCGCTCTCGCTGTTCGCCGAGGCGATCACGGCCCGCCCGAACTTCGTCGCCGCCTACCTGTGGATGGCCCGCATCTACCGGTATCGCGGGGACTTCCGCTCCGCGCTGGCCGCGTTGTCCGACGCCCGGGCGGTCCTCGATCGGGAGAAGGCGCAGACCGGAGCCGAGTCCGATCCGAAGGCACGGGAGACCCTCGACGAGCTCGAGAGGACCTATCTGAAGGAGCGGGACGAGGAGAAGTAGGCGACCGCCCGCGGGACCCGGCGGGGGGGCAGCGCCGCTCGGGCGGGTCCGCGCCCGCGACGGGGGGGCCGACCTCCGCGGCTGCGCGGGGCACTCCGCGGGCCCGAGCCACTCGTGAACCGCGAGGCCGTCGGGGTGCCCGACCGGGCCCCACCGGGTTCAGCGCTTCCGGTGGTCGGGCGGGGACCGCCCGAACGCAACGCGCTGCGCACAGGGTTTCGCGGCGCAGGGGCGACCCCTATGTCCTGAGGTCGCGGCCGAGCGCGCCTGATGCGCACCTCGGTTCGTGGCCCGCGCCCGCGGACGGCCTGCTCGCCCGCGGCGGCCTACTTCTTGTTCTCGGGGACGGCGACCTTGTAGCCCGGCAGCTGGGCCCGTGCGCGCTCGAGGCCCGCCGCATCGGCAACGGCCTCGTAGCAGCGCAGCGCGTCGTACCAACGGGCGTTCGCCTCCGCCGCGACGGCGCAGGCGCGCAGGTCTTCCTCCGTCACGGTCACGCCGAGCTTGCGCAGGGCGAACAGCACGAAGGCGACGCCCGAGGACTTCGCCTTCTCGAGGTCTCCCCGCAGGCTCGGATGCTCAGGGCGTCCCTCGTAGAGCAGGAGCGCTTCGGGCGTGCGCCCCGCGGCGCGGAGGGCGTCGGCGACCGCATCCCGCTGGGCGGCCGTGACCTGCGCGTCGTACTTGAGATGGCGCATGCCGAGGGCGTCGGGGATCGTCGCGCGGGCCATGGGGCAGCTCCTGGGCGGTCACGGTCGTCCGGAGGAGGGTACGGGCCCCCCGGGAATTCTGCGTTCGGAATCCGTCCGGGGGCGCACCGGACGCTCCTCCGGCTGGCCCCCGGGAGCCCGGATCCGACGCCGGCGCGGAGGGGGACGAATCCACCCCCCCCTTTGACATCGCGGCGCACCGCACCTAAAGTACGGTGGGCCAAGGACCTAGGGCCGCGACACGTCCCCCCGACGCCGTCGCGGCACAGCGACGCTGGGGGGCTGGTCGTGCCCCCGCCCCCCGGGTCTAGGCCGTTACGAGGTTTCCATGAGCCCCGAGAGCCCCTCGCCCAAGCCCTCCCCGTCGGGTGCGTCTCGCCCCGAGGGCGGCAGGAAGCACGAGCCCCCGCGGGCGGTCGGAGCTCCGCGAGCGGAGCCTTCGCGGCCGGAGCACGGGGCGGGACGCGCCCCCGAGGAGGCCCGTTCCGACGGAGGCCCCCGGACGATCACGAAGAAGGAGCTCGTCGCCCGGATCGCGGAGCGCACCGGCCAGACGAAGGTCGTGGCCCGGGACGTCATCCAGCTGTTCCTGGACCAGATCATCGACGAGCTGGGACGCGGCAACCGTCTCGAGTTCCGCGAGTTCGGCGTCTTCGAGATCAAGGAGCGGGCCGCGCGGAAGGCCCAGAATCCCCGCACGCTCGAGAAGGTGGACGTGCCGTCGAAGCGCGTCGTGAAGTTCCGCGTCGGGCGGACGATGAAGCAGCGCGTCGGGGAGATCCCCGAGGGCAGCGAGCACATCGCCGACGGCTCGGACGCCTACGACGACGACGATGACGACTATGATGATGAGGACTGAGAGGCCCTCTGCCGGCGTCGAGGACGTCGGCACGGCCTCGCAGGCCCGTTCCAGCCGCGCCGCGCCCGTCCAGAGGAGCCCCGCTCGAGGGGACCCCGCGCGGACGCGTCGTGGCCGGACCTCGGGTCCGAACCCCCTGAGAGCGGCGGGCACGGCGCCCGCCGCACGCGCGACACGATGCACGGAGACGGACGGCGCCTGACGAGGCCCGCCCCCGAGGAGACCGGTCCATGGCGAGGCGATCGACGACGGCGGCGAGCGAGGCGACGGTCGCGCCGGGCAAGTCCAAGGCCCTGGGGATGGTGACCGTCCTGCTCACGCTCTACGCGGCGGGAGTGTCCACGCTCCTGCTGCTCAAGGGCGGTGGGGGTGGCGGCGGTGGGGGTGGGAAGGTCGCGGCGAAGGGCGACTTCGACCCCGATCGGATCGCGCGGGACGTCCAGCTGGCCGTGCAGAGCGACCTGGCGCGCGCCACGCGTGATCAGAAGGAGCTGCTCGGCGACGCCACGCGCCGCCTCGATGCGCTCAAGGCGAGCCTGCAGTCGTTGACCGACGCCGCCATCAAGCGCACCGAGGACGTCTCCCGCACCTCTTCGCAGCGCTCCGAGGTGCTCGACGCCCGGATCAACGACGTCTCCCAGTCCGCCGAGGGCCTCAAATCGACGCTGGACGCCCTGACCGCCACGGTCAAGGCGCTCGAGTCGCGTCCGGTGGGGGTGGCGCCCGCCGGACCCGTGAAGCCGCCGGCCGGGCCGGGCACTCCGGCCGCGCCGGGCGCTCCGGCTGCGCCGACCGCCCCGGAAGCGGGCCCCGTCCCCTCCGGGCCCACGCCCGAGCAGCTCGCCGCGAACAAAGAGAAGGTGAAGGCGGCCATCGCCGACCTCGCCTCGACCGACGTCGGCAAGGTCTTCGATGCGTGCCTCCTGCTCCAGAGGCTCGGTGACCTCGAGGCGACGGAGCCCCTGCTCAAGGTGCTTCGCGACTTCCGGGACCCGTACGGCCGCCTGGCGGCCGCCAAGGCGCTCGGAGGGCTGCGCGCCTGCGACGCCGTCCCCGGTCTGATCGGGGCCTTCCTCGACAAGGACCCGGGCGTCTTTCTCGCCGCGAGCAAGAGCTTCTCCGACATCACCGGCCAGGACAGCGGCCTTTCCGGCGACGCCTCCCGCAAGGACAAGACCGACGCCAAGGACAAGTGGACGCGGTGGTGGAAGGAGAAGGAGACCGAGATCCGGGCCAAGTGGAACCAGCCCAAGGCGGAGGCTCCGCCCGGCGATGCGCCCAAGTGACCGGCGACACGCCTTCCCCGGGACCCGCCCCTCGCCCGTCCCCTGCACCCGCCCCGGGATCCAGGCGCCGCCCCTCCCCGCACGTTAGGAAGGAAGGGGCCCGGATCGGGCCCCTCTCCCGGTGAAGCCATGGACATCCTGTTCTGCGACCGCTGCCACGAGTCGATCCCCGACGCCGACCTCGAGTCGGGGAAGGCGGTGCGGGTCGGGGGCAAGGCGCTCCACGTGCCCTGCGCGTTCCGACGCGCGATGCCGGGCCCGGCGCGCACGTTGACCTTCCTGCTGGCGCTCGGGGCCGCCGGAGGCGCGGCCTACGCCGTGTCCCGCGTCGGCCGCTCCGGCGACGACGCCGGACAACGCGCCGCCACCAAGGCGGCTTGGCAGGAGGACATCCGCAGCGCGGTGTCCCGCTTGGAGACCGCGGTCGAGGAGGGCCGCAAGGCCGATCGGGAGGCGACCCAGACCGCCGTGAACGTCGCCGTCGCCGGCGCCGCCGAGCGGCTGTCGGAGCAGCAGCGCAACGGTCTCTCCCTGCTCTCGGGCAAGCTCGACGGATACGCGACGGAGCAGTCGCGCCGGATCGAGGGCCTCGAGGAGAAGATCAGCCGCGCGTCGCGGACGCTCGAGGACGTGCGGGATCTGGCCGCGAGGTCCGGGGGGGCGGCCCCCGCCGCCCCGACGCCCCCGTCCGACGCGGCCATGGACGCGGCTCCGCCCACGCCGACCCCGACCGTCCCGGCGCCGTCCGTCCCGTCGCCCGGGCCGACCGCCCCTCCCGTCGCCGGCGATCCCGAGGGCGCGAAGCGGCACAAGGAGGCCTTCGAGAAGGCCGTGCGCAAGCTCCGGGATCCCGACAACGGGATCGCCTTCAGCGCCACCTACGATCTGCGGGACCTGAAGGACCTGGCCGCGACGCCCTTCCTCGTGGAGACCCTCAAGAGCCACAAGGACTACTACGTCCGCATGGGAGCGGCCACCACCCTCGGCGAGCTCCGGGCCTGCGACGCCGTGGCCGCGCTCCTCGACGGTCTCGACGACAAGGACGACATCGTCCAGCAGGCGGCGGCCGAGGCCCTCACCACGATCACCGGCCAGGACCAGCGTTGGGTCGTCGGCCTGACGAAGAAGGAGCGCCGCGCCAAGCGGGACGAGTGGGCGAAGTGGTGGAAGGAGCACGAAGGCGAGGTCCGCCTCCGCCTGGGGCAGCCGGGCGGCGCGCCGCCGGCTCCCGCCGCGCCGAAGTAGCCGGGCTTCCTACGCGATCGACGCGCCTCCGGTGGGGGGCCGTCCGGGCACGGGGCCTTCGTACAGGCGGTAGGTCTTCCAGACCTTGGCGCCCACGCCCTCGATGTCGGCCCGCATGCGGTGGTTGTCCTCGAGGATCCACGACGCCTCGCCGCCCGCGTAGCCGCACTCGCGCGCCTTCGCCAGCGCCCGCACGAAGATCGCGGCGTCCACGCCGCGCCCGCGGGCCTCGGGGACGACGCCCAGCAGGACGATGCGGACGTTGCGGATCCGCTTCATGCGCCGGAGGAGCTTGAAGAGGCCGAACGGGAACAGCCGCCCGTCCAGGCCCACGAGCGCCTCGTTCACGTCCGGCAGGATGCCCGCGAAGCCCACGGGCGTGCCCGCCCGCTCGACCATCATGAACATCCGCGGGTCCACGATCTGCTTGAGGTCCTTCGCGGCGTGCTCGAACTCGGCGTCGGTCATCGGGACGAAGCCCCAGTTCCGCTCCCAGCTCCGGTTGTAGAGCGCCTTGACCGTGTCCACCTCGGAGCGCCAGCGCTTCAGGTCGATGTCGCGCAGGGTGAACCCGCCGCGCTCGAGCGCCCGTTCCGTGACGCGGGCATACCGCTCCGGGACGGGGCTCGAGGAAGGGATCCAGTACGCGACGAGATCCTTCGCCTTCCCGAGCCCCGCTCCGCGGAGGAGCGCGTCGTAGTCGGGCCGGTTCCACGGCATCATGAGCATGGGGCGGTGCTCGAAGCCGTCCACCAGCACGCCGCACACGTCGTTGGTGGAGTAGCACACGGGGCCGCGCAGCGAAGTCTTCCCCCGCGCCCCGACCCAGTCCCTGGCCGCCGTCACGAGGGCCGTCGCCGCCTCCGGGTCGGGCTCGACGTCGAACCATCCGAAGAAGCCGACGCGGTCGCCGTGCACCTCGTTGTGGAGCCGGTTGACGCAGGCGGCGATGCGCCCCACGACCCTGTCGCCGCGACGCGCGAGGAAGTGCTCCGCCTCCGCGTGCGCGAAGAACGGGTTCTTCCGCCGGTCCATGATCTTCCGATCGGCCATCCGCACCGGCGGGACCCAGGCCGGGACCTCGCGGTACAGGCGGTAGGGGAAGTCGAGGAAGGCGGCGCGGTCGGACCGGCCCCGTTCCGGCGCGACGACGAGCGGACCCGGCGAGGAGGCGACGATGGCGGTTCCCTCCGGCCGCGGGGGGCGTGTCGGGGCGTGCCCGGCCGCCACGCGGCGTAGGTGGTGCTCTAGCCCGACCCCTTCATGGAGAGGACGGGGTGGGGGCCGCGCCTGCGGCCCGGGCGCATCCTACGGCGCGCCTGCGCGCCGTCGTCGCACCCGCGAAGCGATGCCCGCTCGGCGTGTGGCAGGAACACGCGATCGTCGGGCTCGTGTCGCGCCCGGGCCGCACGCATCGGCCCCGACGGTGGTCTGTCGTGCGATCGGCTCAGTCGGAGGCCTCGTCCTTCATGAACAGGTCGGGCCCGGTGGCGCCTCGGTCGGGAGCGGGGGCGCCGGCCCCTGCGAGGCCGGTCGCCCGCCGCCCCCGGCGGAGGCCTCCGCCGGGACGGATCCCGCCCCCCCCTGACCGCTCAGGGATTGTGAAGAAATCGCCGTCGGGACGCACGGGCTCGCTTTCGGGGCTCGTGCGGCGCGGCGGCTCGTCGAGGTATCGGGGTCCAGATACGATCTCCTCGCCGCCGCAGGTCGTTCCCTCCACTTCGGTTACGTCACTCGGCCTTGCGCGAGCCTCCGAAATCGAGCCCGATCGGTCGGGAGCGCATCTCCCCCGCATCGGGGGGGGGGCGTGACGCCTTCCACGATTTCTTCACAGCCTCTCAACCGAGGATGC
>CAZJJQ010000244.1:0-6306 GCA_964546345.1 uncultured Planctomycetales bacterium | reverse complement strand
CTAGGCTACGCGGACGTCGCCCAGGGGGAGAACGTGCTCGTCTTGGTGCCGACCTGGCGGGTCTCTTCGATGGTCCCGCCGCTCGGCCCGTACACGATCACCTGGCAAGGGGCCATCTTGCGCGCGGCCCACTCGGCCAGGGCGATGGCGTCGGCCTTGCGGTCGCGCGTGCCCACGAGCTGGGGCGCGCGGCTCTGGATGACGTCGTAGCGGCGGTCGAGGCGGGGGCGGACCGCCACCTGGTGCTCGCCACCCGTTGCGTCGTGCTGGTTCATGCGGTCCGTTGTACCTGACCCGCGTCCGACCCCGAAACCCGCGCCGTCCCGTCCCCCCCTCCGCGGACCCTTCCCCCGTGTCCCGTCGCCGGTCCCCCCGCCCCCCGTCGCCCCCCGCCTCCCCCCAGGCGTCCGGCCGCCGCCCGATCGTCGTCTCCCTGCCCGCGCTCCCGTACCTCGAGCGGACGCGGCACGGCATCGTGAACCTGATGTTCCTGATGCCCTTCCTGCTCATCTACCTCCTGTGCTGGTGGAGCGTGGGGGAGGGCGTCGAGACGCAGGCGGCGGCGTCGCTCCGGGAGTTCCTGCGGCTGCTCGGGCGCAAGGGGCTGTTCGTCGTGACGCTGTGCACGAGCCTCGCCCTGTGCGCGGTGGTCCTGCTGCGCATCCGCGGGGCGAAGGCGGACGTGCCCGTGTTCGGCGGCATGGTCGCCGAGGGCGTGGCGTACGGCTTCCTGCTCGACGGCTTCGCGCGCGCGCTGACCGCGATCGCCCCCGTGGGCGACTGGCTCGGCATCGGGCTCCTGCGGTGGCCCACGGGGATGTCCCAGGTGCGCAACCTCGGCATCGCCGTGGGCGCCGGCATCTTCGAGGAGCTGCTGTTCCGCGGCGTGGTCTGCTACGCGGTCTTCCGCGCGCTCCGCACCGTGCTCGGCGCGGACCGGTTCAGCTCGGGGGCCGTCGCCGTGGTCGTGTCGGCGGCGCTGTTCTCCGCGTACCACCACTGGGGCGCCGGCGGCGAGCCGTGGGACGCGTTCCGGTTCACCTTCCGCTTCCACGCGGGGGTGCTGCTCGGCGTCGTCTTCCTGACGCGCGGGCTCGGGATCGCGGCCCTCGCGCACGGGTTCTACGATGCGCTGATCCTGCTGTCGTAGGCGGCGGCCCCGCGGCGCGGTCCCCGTCAGGCCGTCGGGATCCCGTACTCGCCCCAGCGCCGGTCCACGAGCTCCCGGGTGGGGGCGTCCACCTCCATGACCTCGGGGTAGCCGGGCTTCATGCGGGCGTCGATCACGACGGGGGGCACGAGGCCCGTGTGGAACCGGGCGGTGGCGCGCTCGCGGCCGTGGAGGTCGGCCGCGGGCTCCATGCGGGTGAAGGTGGTCCACAGGAAGAGCTCGGTGGACGCCGTGGCCTCGCGCGCGTCGTCCACCAGGACGACGAGCGGCCAGGCGGAGAGCTCCCCGGCCTTCGCCAGGCGCTCGGCCTGGCCGCCGTCCTCCGCGAAGGGCCGGCCTTCGACGACGAGGCAGCCGCGGCAGAACGGGATCGCCGCGCGGGCGCCCTCCGGGCGGGGGCCGGAGAACGTCGTGGGCAGCGCGCGGCGGGCGGCGCCCGTGGCCAGGAGAATGGCCTTGCTGCCGCGGTTGACGCGCGGGCCCGTGTAGTCGAGCGTGTCCTGGGCCGTCTCGCCCAGCACGATGAGGTCCTCGCGGAAGTCCATCCGCTCCAACACGTGCTCGAGCAGCGCCTTCCCGTCGCGCAGGGCGACGTCCTGGTCGGTGACGATCAGCACCTTCGTGAGCGAGAGCTGGCCCTCGCCGAGGATGCGGAGCCCGGAGGTCAACGCCTCGCGCGGGTAGCGCTCGGGGCGCACGCGGGCGGCGGCGAGGCTGTGGAAGCCCGTCTCGCCGAAGGCCCAGATCTCCTTCACGGCGGGCATCACCAGCGGGAAGAGCGGCGAGAGCAGGTCCTGCAGGAACTGCCCGATGTAGAAGTCCTCCTGGCGCGGGCGGCCCACCACGGTCGCGGGAAGGATGGCGTCGCCGCGGCGGAACACCCGGTCCACGTGGAAGACCGGGTACTCGTGCGCGAGCGAGTTGTAGCCGAAGTGGTCGCCGAAGGGCCCCTCGAGGCGCCGCTCGCCCTTCACGACGCGGCCCACCATCGCGATCTCGGCCTCCGCGACCAGCGGGTGCGGCGTCTTGCCCCTTACGCGGGGGAGGCGCTCGCCGAGCAGCAGGCTCGCGAGCAGGAGCTCGGGCACGTCCTCGGGCAGAGGAGCGATGGCCGCGAGCACGAGGGCCGGCGGACCGCCCAGGAATACGGTGGTGTCGAGGTCCCTGCCGAGGCGCTCGGCCTCGTGGTGGTGGAACCCGCCGCCCTTGTGGATCTGGAAGTGCATCCCCGTCGTCGTCTTCGAGTGCACCTGCATGCGGTACATGCCGAGGTTGTGCTTCCCCGTGACGGGATGCTGCGTGTAGACGAGGGGGAGCGTGAAGAACGGGCCGCCGTCGGAGTGCCACGAGGTGAGCGCGGGCAGCCTCGAGAGGTCGGGGGCCTCCTCGACCTCGGTGACGGGGCCCTTGCGCTTCGCCTTCATGCCCACGCGCAGGGCCTCGAGGCCGAGCCCGCGCAGCTTCCACAGCTTGCCGAGGCTCGGCGGCACCAGCGTTTCGGCCGCCTCCACCACGCGCTCGATGAAGTGGCGGGGGCGGTCCCCGAAGGCGAGCGTGGCGCGCTCCATCGTGCCGAAGAGGTTCGTCACGACCGGGAGGTCGGAGCCCTTCACCTTGCGGAAGAGGAGGACGGGCCCCGCCCTTCCGATGACCCGGCGGTGGATCTCGGCGAGCTCGAGCCGCGGGTCCACCTCGGCCTTCACCTCGACCACCTCCCCCCGCGCGCGCAGGAGGTCGAGGTACTCGCGGAGGTTGCGGAGGGGGCGCGGGGCCATCCCCGGATCGTATCCATGGGGGCCCCGGACCCGGCCGAAACCCCCCGCCGAAACGCCCGGCCCCTCCGCGCGTTCCGTACACTTCCGTCCCTATGCGCATCGTCGTGGGCATGTCCGGCGCGAGCGGCACCGTCTACGGGCAGCGCCTCGTCACGCGCCTCGCGGAGGCCGGCGCCGAGGTCTACCTCACGATGAGCCGCAGCCTCGAGAAGCTGTGCCCCGTGGAGCTGGGCGTCCCGTGCGACGCCGGCCGTCCGGATCTCGCCGCGCTGTTCGGCGCCGCGGCGGTCCCGTCCCTCCGCTACCGCGTCCCCGAGGACATCGGCGCCGACATCGCCTCGGGCACCTTCCCCGTGGACGGCACCGTGATCTGCCCCGCGAGCACGGGCCTCCTCGGCCGTGTCTCGGTCGGGGCGAGCACGAACCTGCTCGAGCGCGCGTGCGACGTCGCGCTCAAGGAGCGACGCACGCTGGTGCTGGTGCCGCGGGAGACCCCGCTCTCGACGATCCATCTCGAGACCATGCTGAAGCTCTCGCAGGCGGGCGCCACGATCCTCCCGGCCATGCCCGGCTGGTACCACCGCCCGACCACGCTGGACGACCTCGTCGAGTTCGTCGTGCAGAAGATCTTCGACCGCCTGGGCGTGCGCCGCGACCTGATCCGGCGCTGGGGGACCTAGCGTTCCCATGGCCGACGTCGCCCCGACGGCCCCGCGCGCCCGCGGGCTGGCCCGCGTACGGCTCGCCCTCGAGATGGTGCGTTTCTCGCACAGCGTGTTCGCGCTGCCGTTCGCCCTCCTCTCCCTCGTCCTCGCCTGCGGGGGCGTGCCGCCGCTCGCCCTGCTCGGGTGGGTCCTGCTCGCGATGGTCGCGGCCCGCAGCGCGGCGATGGCCTTCAACCGGCTCGCCGACCGGGACGTGGACGCCCGCAACCCGCGCACGGCGCAGCGCCATCTGGTCGTCGGCTCGCTGTCCGTCCCCTTCGCGGTCACCTTCACGCTCGTCTGCGTCGCGATCTTCCTCCTCGCGGCCTGGCGCATCAACGTCACGGCGCTCGCCCTCTCGCCGCTCGTGCTCGCGGTGCTGCTCGGCTACAGCCTGCTCAAGCGGTTCACGTGGGCGGCGCATTTCGGCGTGGGGCTCGCGCTCGGCCTCTCGCCGCTCGGAGCGTGGGTCGCCGGAGCCGGCGGGCTCGGGGGCGACCTCCGGATCCCCGCCCTCCTCGGCGTGGCGGTGGTCCTGTGGGTCTCGGGCTTCGACGTCATCTACGCGTGCCAGGACGCCGAGGTCGATCGCCGCGAGGGTCTCCACTCCATTCCCGCGCGCCTCGGGGTTCCCGGCGCGCTCCGGGTGGCCGCCACCCTCCACCTGCTCTGCATCGGCGCGTTCGTGGCGCTCGCGCCCGTGGCGCACCTGCACTGGCCCTACCTGTGCGCCGTCGGCGTGACCGCCGCCCTCCTCCTCTACGAGCACGCGATCGTCTCCCCGGCCGACCTCAGCCGCGTCAACGTGGCCTTCTTCAACGTGAACGGGATCGTGGCCCTCCTGGTGGGGGCGGCGGGCATCCTGGACGTGCTGCTCCTGCGGTAGGAGCCGGCGGCTTCGAGTCGCCCCGCGCCGGTAGCATGCCCCCATGGCCGCCGAGTCCTCGCCGCTGTCCGCCCTCGATGCCCCCTCGCGCCTGGCCGCGGGGGAGCTGCCGGCGGTGATCGTGTTCGCCGGGGAGGAGACCTTCCTCGCCGAGGAGGGCATCGCGGGGGTCGTCGAGGGCCTGTTTCCGGACGGAGAGCCGGCGGGCGGCATCGTCGCCCTCGACCCGGGCGTGCCCGCCGACGCCGAGAAGATCCCGTCCGTGCTCGAGGAGCTCTCGACGGCGTCCCTCTTCGGCGAGGGCAAGCTCGTGATCATCCGTCGGGCCGAAGGCATCGGCGGGGCCGCGGACGCCGACGAGGAGGAGGGGGGCGAGGGGGAGGAGGACGACGGCCCGGACCGCGGGGCCGCGGCGAGGGCCCCGAAGGCGCCGGCCGCCGGCGAGGTCGAGGTGGAGCGGCTCGACAAGGGGGGCGGCATGTTCGCGGCTGCGGAGGGGGCGAAGGAGGCCGGGAAGGGCAAGCCCGCGAAGGGCCCCGGGCGCAAGGTCAACCCGATCACGGGCCTCGTGAAGCAGGCGATGGCCGCGGCAGTCCCCGGCGCCCACCTCGTCATCGCGACCAAGAAGCCGGTCCGCGGCAAGGGCAGCGTCTCCGCCGAGGCGATCGCGAAGACCGGCGCGCTCCTCGTGGACTGCCGGCGGCTGTACGACGCGCCGCCGCCGTGGGCGCGCGGCGGCTCGGCCTTCGACACCGAGGTCGGCGCGTGGCTCGTCAAGCGGGCGAAGCGCAGGCACGGGAAGGCGCTCGACGCGAAGGCGGCCCACGCGCTCGTGCGTCGGCTCGGCGCCGGCCTCGCGCCGCTCGCGCGCGCGCTCGAGACGCTCGTGACCTACGTGGGGGAACGGCCCTCGGTCACGGAGGCCGACGTCGCCGCCACGGTGGGGGAGACCCGCGAGGACCCCGCATGGGCGCTCGCGGACGCGGTCCTCGACCGGGACCTCGACCGGGCGCTCCGGCTCGTGGCGCAGGCGTTCGAGCGCGGGCTGTCCGATCCGAAGGGCAGGGTCCACGTGCGGCCCGAGGCGGTCTTTCCCATGCTCGCCGTCGTCCTGCAGAACTCCTACCGCAGGGCCATGCTGGTCGCCGAGGCGGCGGCCCGGGGGGGGAACCCCACCGACCTTCCCGCCCTGGCGGGCCTGCCGGGCTTCGTCATCGAACGGCTCCTGAAGCAGGTCTCGCGACGCGATCCCGAGGAGCTGCTCGTTCGGCACGCCGCCTTCCTCGAGGCCGACGGGGGCGTGCGCGGGGGCGGCGTGCCCCCCCGGCTCGCCATGGAGCGGCTCGTGATCGCGCTGATCCGCTGATCCGCGGCTCCGATGCGACGAGGGGGGGCCTCGTCGGGCCCCGCACTCCGACGTACCCTGGCCTCCCCGCGAGGAGCCGCCATGCCCACCTTCGGACCCGAGACCGTGATCGCGACCTTCCGCGTACGCGCCGGAGAGGAGGGCGCCTTCCAGGCCCTGCTCGACCGGCACTGGCCCACCCTCCACCGGCTCGGGCTGACGAACGGGGAGCCGTCGCTCGTCTTCCGGGGGAAGGACCGCGCGGGCCTGCCGCTCTTCGTCGAGATCTTCACGTGGAAGGACGCGGAGGCGGCGGGGCGTGCGCACCACGCTCCGGAGGTCGAGGCGATCTGGGGCGCCATGGAGCCGCTCGTCGAGGACCGGAAGGGGCAGCCGAAGTGGGACTTCCCGCACGTGGCCCCGGT
>CAZJJQ010000243.1:0-6313 GCA_964546345.1 uncultured Planctomycetales bacterium | reverse complement strand
GGCCCGCGACGTCGCGCGCGTCGTGAGCGGCGCCGTGGGCGTCGAGGTCCACGTAGACGAGGTCGTCGGGCGTGGACACCGTGACGATGCGCGTCGTCCCCCGCACGCCCCGGACGACGAGCAGGCCCCCCTCGTCGGTGACGCCCTCCGTCGCCTGCTGCTGCTGCTCCGTCCACGCGACGACCTTCGCCCCCGCCACCGCCGTCCCATCCGAGAGCCGCGTGACGAGGACGACCAGCCCCTCGGGGCGCACCCGGACGACGGGCGCGAGATCGCCGATCTGGAGCAGCCGCACGTCGTCGTTCCAGCGCGTGCGCGGGTCGGAGACCCGGACGTGCCAGACCCCGCGGGGCCGCTCGCCGACGAGTGCGGCGAGGTCGAGGGGCCGGGACCAACGCTCGTTCGGCGCGGCGTCGATGACGATGCGCCGCTCGAGGACCGTGCCGCTGGCGCCCCGGGGGCTCGTCCAGTCGAGCGCGAGCGGGACCAGGTTGTTCGCGTAGACCCGGCGCAGCTCCACGAGCACCTCCGGCACGTTCACGCCCACCAGGGTCAGCTCGGGCGCCGCCCGGCTGGAAAGGAACGTGCCGCGGGACGCGAAGCGCACGTCCGGCGCGGGCTCGGGGATGCGGACGGCCCGGTGGACGTCCTTCCCGAGCCGCAGCCCCGCGCCGCTGCGCAGGCCCGCCTTGGCGGTCACCACCACCCGCGCCCCGGGGACGAACGCCCCCGAGAGCGTCGCCTCGTTGCCGTCGGCCCGCACCGTGACCGACGCGGGGGCCGGCGCGACGGTGAGCAGCCCGCGCAGGTCCTGCTCCGCGAGCGGGTGGCTGAAGGTAGCGCGGATCGTGCGCGCCCCGTCCTCGCCCTCCTCGGCGACCACGCGCTCGAGGCCCAGCGCGCGAGGCCAGGTCAACGTGGCGCGCAGCGCCTCGCGGAGCCCGTTCGTGCCGACGCGGGGCCGGAGGCCCTCCTTCACGACGAGGAGGCTGCCGTCGGGGGGCAGGGTCGTGCACACGAGCGTGTGGCGCCGCCCTTCGCCCTCGAGGTCGTAGGCGAGCTCCTTGCCGTCGGGCGCCGTCAGCCGGAGGTGCTCGCGGAGGTCGCCCTCCGCCACGGCCCCCGTCCACTCGAGGTCCACGCACGCCCGCTCGCGGGCGTCCACGCGCGCGAGCGGCGTCTCCGACCAGCCGAGCACGCCGCTGTCGAACGCCAGCGCCGCCGCCGCGTCGGTCGCGAGGGGACGTCCGTCGAGGGACGCCATCGACGCGCCGAGGACCACGCGGTACGGCGTGAACGGCACGAGGGGCTGACGCGGCTCGATCACGAGCCGACGTGCGGTGAGGAACTCCGCGCGCACGGGCGTCGCGGGCACGAGACTCGCGAGCTCCGCACCGAGCGGGACCCCCACGCCGGCCGGCGCCGTCATCTCCGCGTCGAAGTCCACCGTGATGCGGACGGAGGCGCCCGCCGGCGACGTCTCGAGGGCGACGACGTGGACCTCGGCGCGGGCCCGCGCCCCGGACGGACGCACGACGTGCGCGGCGAGGGAGGCCAGCAGCGCGAAGAACAGAACGAGGGAGAGAGCCGGGGACCGGAGCCAGCGACGCAGCATGGGGAGCCCACCCGAAGACGCCGTCGGCCCCGCCCGCGAGGCCTCGATCGGCGGTGGAATCCTATGCTCGTTCTGCATCTGGTGGGGTTTCCACCGATGTTCCACCACCGGTAGTGGGTACGCCGCACCCCACGACGACCAGGGACGAAAGTCCCCATCCGACCGCAAGAATCGCGATCGGGATCGACCCGCGATCGGGTAGATTCGACTCCTTCACCCCAAGGAAAGGAGGCGCGGATGACCCCGAACATCGTACGAACTGCGCCGGCCGCCTCGGGGAGCGTCCGCAGCTAGGAGCGTCGCCGGGGGGGCCCCCCCTCCGCCTGCCACGCCCGCTCGCTGGACGCCTTCGAGGCTCCTCGTCCGAGCTCCGCTCCTTCGCCGAAGGCCTCGCCCCCGAGGTCCGCAGGAGCGTCCCCCGCCTCGCCCTTCCGAGGCCGTCCCCCGCCGCCCCCGTCCTCCCGGCTCCTGGTCCCCTCCCATGCCCTCGATCGAGTCCCTCGGCTTCGACGCGTCGTTCGCGTCCGCCTTCGTCCCCCACGCCGCGACGGGTCTCGTGCCCGCGCGCGTCTCCGACGCCCAGCGCGACCGCTGGCACGTCCTCTCGACCTCGGGTCCGCTGCTGGTCGAGGCCTCCGGCCGCCTCCGTCACGAAGCGCGCGACGCGGCCGAGCTGCCCGCCGTGGGCGACTGGGTCGCGGTCGCCGCGCGTCCCGAGGAGGGGCGCGGCACGGTCCACGCCGTGCTCCCGCGCCGCACGGTGCTCGTGCGGAAGGCGGCGGGCCGCGGCACCTCGCCGCAGGTCCTCGCCGCCAACGTGGACGTCGTGTTCCTCGCGACGGCGCTCGACGCCGACTGGAACCCGCGTCGGCTCGAGCGCTACCTCGCCTTCGCGTGGGAGAGCGGCGCGCAGCCGGTGGTCGTCCTCACGAAGGCCGACCTCTCCCCCGACCCCGACGCGATCCGCGCGCAGGCCGAGGCCGCGGCCCCCGGCGCCCCCATCCTCCTCGTGAGCTCGCGGGACGGGCTCGGCCTCGACGCCGTCGAGCGCGAGCTGCCCGCGGGCCGCACGGGGGTGATCGTCGGCTCGTCGGGCGTCGGCAAGTCCACGCTCGTCAACCGCCTGCTCGGCACGGAGGTCCAGCCCACCCGCGAGGTCCGCGAGCACGACCGCCGCGGCGTCCACACGACGACGACGCGCACGCTCTTCGCGCTGCCCGGCGGCGGGCTCCTCATCGACACGCCAGGCCTGCGCGAGCTCGCGCTCCTCGACGACGGGAGCGGGCTCGCGGGCGCGTTCTCCGACGTGGACGCGCTCGCGGCGGCCTGCCGGTTCCGCGACTGCGCGCACCGCACCGAGCCGGGGTGCGCGGTGCTCGAGGCCGTGGAGACGGGCGCGCTCGACGGCGAGCGGCTCGAGGCGTGGCGCCATCTCGCGCGCGAGACCGCGTACCTCGCCCGCCGGGACGACAAGCGGCTGATGTCGCAGGAGCGCGCGCGGTGGAAGGCCCTCGGCAAGGCGGGCACCGAGGCGATGAAGCGCAAGCGGGGCCTGTGAGGGGTGGTCGTCCCCGGAGCGCCGGGCATCCAACGGGCGGATCACCCCCCCCCGGAGGGCCCGCCCTTAGGATGGGGGTGCAGTCCGTGGGAGCGCCCCCATGACCGAGTCCGCGCACCCTCACCCCACGAAGGCCCACCCGAAGCCGCGCCCGCATGCGCGGCCGCGCGCGCACAAGCCGGTCGAGGGAGAGGTCCTCCCGCCCAGGCTCTCCCCGAAGGTGGCCCGGGTGGTCCAGGCCACGGCGCGCGTGCTGGAGGGCATCCTGCCGGCCGCCGACGGCGGTCCGGCCCCGGTGGTCACCGCTGCGCGGGTCCGGTTCGCCGGGTGGATCTGGGCCGTGATCGGGCTGCTCGCCGGCTGCATCGCGGGCGCGCTCGCCCTCCTGCTCCTGGCCGGCGTCCCCGGGATCGGGCGGATCATGGTGGGCATGTCGGCGGGCGCCGTCCTGGGCGCCAGCACGACGGTGATCTTCGTCTCCCGGTACCCGTTCCTCCGCAAGGGCGGGGGCATCGCGATCCTGCTCGCGCCGATCCTCCTCCTCGCGGCGCCCTTCCTGCTGCTCGCCGGCGGCATCGCCCTGCTGGTGCGGTTTCCGAAGCGCGGCGCCCGCGGGCCGGGCGGCTAGCCGGAGCCGAGGTCCACGAGGTGGAGGTCCTGGTCGCGGCGGATCACCTGCCCGTCGCGGACCTCGAGGCGGACGTCGCACGAGGCGAGCGTGCCGAGGCGGTGCGCGATCATGAAGGTCGTCCGACCCTTCATGAGGCGGTCGAGCGCGTCCACGATGGCGGCCTCGGTCTTGACATCGAGCGCGCTCGTCGGCTCGTCGAGGATGAGCAGCGGCGCGTCCTTGAGGAAGGCCCGCGCGAGCGCGATCCGCTGGCGCTCGCCGCCGGAGAGGCGCATGCCGCGGTCGCCGACCTCGGTGTCGTAGCCCTTGGGCATCGCGGCGATGAAGTCGTGGGCGTTGGCGGCGCGGGCCGCGGCGACGATCTCCTCCGGCGTGGCCTTCGGCCGCCCATAGGCGATGTTCTCGGCCACGGTGGTCGAGAAGAGCACCGCGTCCTGCAGGACGAACGAGAACTGGTTCCGCAGGTCGTGGAGCCGGAGGTCGCGCAGGTCCGTGCCGTCGAGGAGGATCGCGCCCTCGGTGGGGTCGTAGAAGCGGAAGAGGAGCGAGAGGAGCGTCGACTTGCCCGAGCCCGTGCGGCCCGCGATGCCGACGCGCGAGCCCGCCGCGACCGAGAGGGAGACGTCGCGGAAGAGCGGAGGGCCCGCCCCGTACGCGAAGGAGACGCCGCGGAACTCCACGGCCCCCACGGCGCGCTCCAACGGCCGGGCGCCGGGGCGCTCCTCGGCCTCGGCCTTCTCGTCGATGAGGGCGAACGTGCGCTCGGCGCCCGCCAGCGCCCGCTGGAGGTCGGCCATCTTGGTGCCCACCTCGCGCAGGGGACCGAACAGCTGGCTCAGGTAGCCCACGACCAGCAGCAGCTCCCCGAGCGTGAGACGGCCCGCCAGCACCTGGCTCGCCCCGACGTAGAGCACCGCCGCGGACACGATGCCGACGGTCAGCCCCACGAGCAGGTCGAACCCGCCGTGCGACGACACCGCCGCGACGCTCGCGTCGATGCCGGCCTGCGCCCTCTCCTGGAACCGCCGCTTCTCGCGCTCCTCCTGCCCGAACGCCTTCACGACGCGCACCGCCCCGAGCGTCTCCGAGACGACGGACATGGCCGCCGTCTCGCGCTCCTTGGCCAGCTTCCAGCCGGCGCGCAGCCGTCCCCGGAAGAGGCGCGTCAGCAGGAACATGACCGGCGACGCCACGAGCGCGATCAGGACCAGCTTGCGGTCGATCTGCCACGTCGCGAACACGAGCACCGCGATCCGCAGCACCATCGTCACGATGCGGACCAGCCCCTGGACCAGCACCGTCTCGATCGACGAAGCGTCGCTCTGCACGCGGTACACCGACTGCGCGGCGCCGCCGGCGTCGTGATACGTGAGCGACAGGCTCTGCAGGTGACGGAACAGCCGCGCGCGCAGGTCGAGCACGAGCCGCTCGCCGACCCAGGTGCGGTAGATCCACGCGAGCATCTCCTGCACCTGGAGGAGCAGCGACACCCCCACCACCGCGATCGCGGCCACCCACAGGAGCGCCGCGGGCTCCTGCCAGGCCGCGGGCACGACGGCCGAAACGAACGGCGAGAGCGGCTTCCCCCCGAGCACGCCGTCCACGGTGACCTGGAGCGGGATCGGGACCAGGAGCGCGATCGGCGTCGCGGCCAGCTGGAGGAGGAAGAGGCCCGTCAGGTGGAGCCAGTACGGGCGCGCCTGCTCGAGGAGCCGCCGGTACAGGGTGCCGTCGGAGTACTTCCGCGCGGAGGAGGGGGGCTCGGGGGGCATGGGCGCCGGCGGGGCCCTCCCTACAGGATCTTCGGGAGCGTCAGGCCCGGCTGGTGCTGGTACTTGCCCTTGCGGTCGCCGTAGGAGGTCTCGCAGATGCCGTCGGGGTCGGCCTTGAAGAAGAGGATCTGGGCGATGCCCTCGTTCGCGTAGATCTTGGCCGGCAGCGGCGTCGTGTTGCTGATCTCGATCGTGACGATGCCCTCCCACTCGGGCTCGAGCGGGGTCACGTTCACGATGATGCCGCAGCGGGCGTAGGTCGACTTGCCGAGACAAACACAGAGCACGTTCCGTGGGATCTTGAAGCGCTCGACGGTCTCGGCCAGCACGAACGAGTTCGGCGGGATGATGCACATGTCGCCGTCGTGGTCCACGAAGGACCGCGCGTCGAAGTGCTTGGGGTCCACGAGCGTCGAGTGGAGGTTGTGGAAGATCTTGAAGTGCGAGCCGACGCGCACGTCGTAGCCGTAGCTCGAGACGCCGTACGAGATCTTCCCCTTGCCCACCTGGCCCTCCTCGAACGGGGTGATCATCCCGTGCTCGAGGGCCATCTTGCGGATCCAGGCGTCGTTCGCGATGGACATGGTCGAGAGGAGCTCCGGCAGCCCGGGGCCGTCGGGCCCGGGGCGCGGAGAAGGTACGCCAGGGGGGCCCCGCGCCGACCGGGCCGGGTCGCCCCCCGCCCCCCCCCCCCCGGGGGGGGGGGGGGGGGGGGGGGGGGGGGGGGGGGGGGGGGG
>CAZJJQ010000242.1:0-6315 GCA_964546345.1 uncultured Planctomycetales bacterium | reverse complement strand
GTCGGGGCCGGGGCGGCCCCCGCGTTCGTCCTGGTGGTGGATCCGTACTCGGTGCGCCCCGAGGCCCTCGTGACCGGGCTCGACTTCGCGTGGCCGTCCTCGGTGAAGGTGGGAGGGCTCGCGAGCGGGGCGCGCGGACCCGGCGCGCAGGTGATGTTCGTAGGAGACCGGGTGGTGCGCTTCGGAGCCGTGGGGCTCGCGCTGTCGGGCGACGTCGAGCTGGCCCCCGCGGTCGCGCAGGGATGCCGCGCCTTCGGCCCCGTCCTCAAGGTGACCGCGTGCGAAGGGAGCCTCCTGCGCGAGCTCGACGGGCTGCCCGCGCTGGAGGTGGTCCGTCGCGTGCTCGGGGAGGCGAGCGACCACGACAAGGAGCTGGCGCGCACCTCGGCGCTCTTCCTGGGCTTCGAGACGGACCCGTTCGCCCTCGAGGAGGGATCGTGGCTCGTCCGCAACGTGCTCGGGCGCGAGCGCGACGGGACGGGGCTCTACGTGGGCGAGCCGCTCCGTCCCGGGCGGCGGGTGCGACTCCACGTGCGCGACCGGGTCACCTCCGCGGAGGACCTCGATCGCACCCTCGCCTCGGCGCTCGACGGTCCCGGCGCCGGCTGTGCCGGCGCGCTCCTCTTCTCCTGCCTCGGTCGCGGCATGCACCTCTATGGCGTTCCCGACCACGACACCCGGGCCTTCGAGGCGCGGTTCCGCGGCGTGCCGCTCGGCGGCTTCTTCTGCAGCGGCGAGATCGGGCCGGTGGGCGGCACCACGCATCTGCACGGCTTCACGTCCTCGTTCGGCCTGTTCCGGCCGAAGCTCCGCGCCTGATCGCGGACGCGTGCGTCGGGCGCGACGGGGGCGGGCCCACGATCAGGACCGCGGCGAAGCCGTCGCAGCCTCTCCCGACGCGACCGGTCCGAGGTCGCTACGATGGCCGGGCGATGCGATGCGCCCCTCCGATCCCCGCGCGGCACGGGACCGCCTCCTGAGCCCGCCGTGCGCATCGCCCACCTGACCTTCGACGGAGGCATCCCGCGCTTCGGCATCGGGCTCGCCGTGGCGAGGCTCGCCGAGGCGCAGGCGCAGCGGGGGCACGACGTCACCGTGGTGTGCCGCGAGGCCAACGTCGCGCCGGTGCGCAGGCTCGTGCCGAACGTGCGAGTCGTCCCGCTCCGGAGGCGACGGAGCCTCCTCGGCGGCAAGCACGCCTACCTCCGCGGGATCCGGCAGGAGCTCGGCTCGTGGGGCGACGTCCTTCACGTGCACGCGCTGACGAGGCTCGCGCACTGGCTGCTGCCCACGCGGCGCCGGCGCGGGGCCGCGCTCGTGGTCACGGCCCACGCCTCCGACGAGCTCGGGCCCAGCGCCTCGGCGGCGGGCGATGCCCCTCCCCGGCATGCGCGGAGGCACGCCCGCCAGGTGCTCGACGTGCTCCGACGCGCCGACGGCGTCGTCGCGCCGTCGCGATGGATGGCCGCGCGCGCCGAGGCGCACGCCGGACGGCAGGGCGTGCTCGCGATCCCGCACGGTCCCACCGACCCGGTGCCGGTGCCGCGCCGGCCCCACGAGGGCTTCCGCATCCTCGCCCTGTCGCGTTTCGTCCCGGTCAAGGGGCTGGAGGTGCTGGTGGACGCGGTGGCGCAGGCGTTCCCCGCCGACGCGACGGTCCGGCTCACCCTCGCGGGGGACGGCCCCCTCGAGGAGGCGCTCCGCGCCCGGGCCGAGCGGAACGGCCTCGCCGGACGCCTCGAGATGCCGGGGTACGTCGAGGGGGAGGCCCGCCGCGGGCTGCTCTCGACCGCCGACGTGCTCGTGGTGCCGACCCTGGGGGAGTACGAGACCTTCGGGCTGACCGCGGTGGACGGTGCCGCCGCGGGGGTGCCGCTCCTGGTGAGCACGGGGGGGGCGCTGCCCGAGCGGGTGGAGGGGGGGCAGGGGTGGGGGGTGCCCCCGGGCGACGTCGGCGCCCTGGCGCAAGCGCTCGCGCGCCTCCGCGCCGACCCGAACCACGCGCGAGCGATGGGAGAGCGCGGGCGCGCCTGCGCGGAAGCGTACGGGTGGGCCCAGGCCGCGGAGGCGCACCTTACCCTCTACGACTCCCTCCACGCACGTCGGCGCTCCCGCAGCGGCTCCCCCCGGCAGGGGTAGGGACGGGGGCGGCGATCCGACGGGGGCCCCGGGGGTGGGCATCCCAAAAGTCTTGTGGGGAGAGCAAGTCGGGGCTACGCTTCCCGCTGATCGTGTCGGAGTCCGAGGTAGGCACGGCGTCGACCCCATGGCGGAGGGCCCAGGGTCGGCGACGGGTTCAGCTCCCCCCGAACCCTTCCGGGTCAAGTGGGGGTCTCGGACAACCGACGAACCAAGGAAGTCTTGCCTGTCTGGGCGCCGCGGGGTTCAATCCCAAGGGTCCGGGGACGTTCTTCAAGGAGGTCAGGTCTATGCGGTTCACGTTCACGAAGATCGCCCGGACGGGAGCGACGTTCGCTTTCGTCCTGGGCGTCGCTGCGTTCTCGACGGGTTGCGACTCCGCGTGCGGCTCGTGCGCGAGCCCCTGCGCTCCCGCGTGCCCGAAGCCGGAGCCGGTCTGCGCGCCCCCGTGCGCCCCGGTCTGCGCTCCCGCCGCGTGCACGCCGACGAGCGAGCACTGCGGTCCCATGCCGGCCGGCGCCGTCGCCGGTGAGGCCTGGTGCTGCGTGTTCATCCCGCCGGTCTACACGACCGTCTCCGAGCAGGTCTGCACGCAGCCCGCTTGCTCCCGCCAGGAGTGGGTGCCGCCGGTGTACGAGACCCGCAAGAAGCAGGTCTGCACCTGCCCCGAGCAGACGCGCACGATTCCGATCCCGGCCGTCTACAACACGGTCGAGGAGTGCATCGAGGTCTGCCCGGCCCGCACCGAGTGGCAGCGGGTGGACTGCGCCACGCAGGGCTGCGCGACGGGTCAGGGCGGCGAGTGCTTCGCCCTCGTGACGATCCCCGCCACCTACGAGAAGCGCCAGAAGCAGGTCTGCGTGACGCCCGAGTCGTGCCGGACCGAGGTCATCCCGGCCGTCTACGCCGAGGAGTGCGAGCAGGTCCAGGTCGCGTGCGGCTACAACAAGGAGATCCCGATCCCGGCCGTGTACGAGACCGTGACCAAGCAGGTCTGCAGCCAGGAGGGCCGTTGGGAGTGGCAGAAGAACACGTCCTGCGCCGTCCCGATGCCGCAGGTCTGCAACCCCTGCGCTCCGGCCGCGAAGTAGTTCGCGACCTGACGAACTGAATCGACGACCCCCTGCGGGTCGTCCCAGGCCCCTGCGCCCTCCGGCGCAGGGGCCTGTTTCATTTCTCCCCGCGGTGAAGCCCTGCGATCCGACGGCGCGTCCCGAGCGATCGGCGGGGAGCTGATCGTGAGTGTCGGGCCACCAAGGGAGGGTGGGGGCGCCGGGGGCGGGAACGACGGGGTGGGGTTGCCGGCGCGTGGGGGGGGGGGGCTCGTTTCCCGGAGCGGCGGCCGCCGCTGGGCACGCCGCGAGTCGCGCGAGGTGCCATCGCGCATCCGTCCCCCGAGGCCGGGGCGGGGGGGAGCCAGGGCGCGCGAGGGCCCCCGCGGGGCCAGCGCCCCCCCCCCCCCCGCGCCCGGGGGGGGGGGCCCCCCGGCCGCGCGCTCGCCCGCGAGCGGGGGGAGGGTACGGACCGTGCCTGCGCGGCCCGCCCTCCATGTCTCCCGGCGGCGGGCGTGAGGGTCCAGGGGCCGCATCGGTCCTCCATCCTGACGGGGACAAGCCCGGGCCGATGGTGGCTCGCGTCTGGGTTGAAGGTCCGAGAATGTGGACTGATAACACTTCGCTTGCGCAACTGTTTGATAGACAACGTGTTGCAGCTTCGGTCCTCGGCAGGCCTGGTCGGGGCGAGGTCGAGATCGCATTCCGCCGGTGGACGCGTGCCTGACCGCGCTACGACGTCCCGGTCCGCCCGAACTACTTCCCGTCGCCGCCCCGGCCGTCGGTCGGAGGGGCGTCGGGTGCCCCGGTCAGGGCCTTCGGGGTGATGGGCACCGGGGGAGGAGAGGTCGCCCGCTTGAGGAAGAGCAACGCGAAGCAGGTCTGCGTGATCGCGGACTCCGTGGAGTCCGCCGGCTTCCCCGACGCGGCGGCTTCCTTCCAGCCGCCGTCCTTCTCCTGGGCTCCCATCAGGTGCTCGGCGCCCTCGCGGTACCAGTCATTCTGGGCCATGTACCGGACGCCGGTCAGCGATCCCACCCGCTCGAGGCCGTAGAGGTAGTAGTAGTGCCACATGGCCCCGCCGGAGGGCATCACGGGGTTGTCGGTCACCGTGAAGGCGTTGCCGAGCCATCCGAGGCCGTCGAGCAGGGCCCCGTCGATCCGTCGGCCCAGCTCGGGCGTGAGCTTCCCCATGGTCCCCAGCCGGTCCTTCGCCATGGCCAGACAGGCGATGCCCGCGGTGGTCATCGCGCCCGAGGACGCCTCCTTGAGCCCCGGCAGGTAGGTCCAGCCGCGGGCCTTGCGCTTGCCCGCGGACTGGAACCGCGGCGTCTCGGTCTGGCCCGGCTCCCAGGCCGGGTTCTCGAGGAACAGCTCGGCGGGCATCCCGTCCTTCTCCTGCTCCCTGAGCACGTACTCCGCCGCGCGGATCCACAGCTCGGGCGGCATCTCGTACCCGCAGCGCGCCGCCGCCTGCAGGCCGAGCAGAGCGTACTGGGTGTTGGAGAGGTCCACCGCGCCCTCGGGCGCGCCCATGGTGTTCCCGGGGTAGCGCCAGCCGCCGACCTTCTGGACCTGGTTGTCGCGCAGGAACTTCACCAGCTCCTCGACGAGCCCCTGCACCCCGGAGGGGTACTTGCAGGGCGTCTTGCGCTTCGACACGGACGTGCCGTATCGATCGCGGACGACCTGCTCGTCCTCTTTCGAGGACGGCGCGTACGTCGCGTCGAGGGCCATCAGCAGCACCGCCGCGGTGTAGGTCATCACCTTCTTGAGGCCCCGCATCTTCGCGTAGTCCACGAGGCAGAAGCTCTTGAGGCGGTCGATCGTCTTCGAGTCGGCGGGCACCCCCGACTTGGCCAGGGTCAGCCACACGAGGGCGTTCACCCCGAGATCCATGGGCTGGTACGTGTTCGGGGGCAGATGGTCGCCGAACGCGGGATAACCGCCGGTGGAGCGCTGCTTCCCCACCAGCCACGCGACGCCGCGATCGATGGCGGCGTTCACGCGCTCCTCGAACGCCTTCTTCTCGGCGGCCTCCTTGCGCTTCGCCTCGTCGATGCGGGCCTGGCGCGCCGCGTCGGGGGCAGGATCGTCGGCGGCGACGGGCCGCGCGCAGCACAGGAGGAGGAGGAGCAGCCACGGCAACCGGTGGACGCGCATGGGGAGAGCGTAGCGAACGCGGCGCCTTTGCAGGACATCCAGATACGGTCACGGGCCGGTGCGGCGGGCCCGGAGGGTCACGAGCCGGGCGTGGTGGGGGGCGCGGGGCGTTTCGGGGTGGCGCAGAACAACGCCAGGCCGAAGCCCAGGACCACCGTCGGCAGGCTCGGGATCCAGCGTCCCGTCTCGAGGGCCGCCTGGATCCCCGTCGCGATCGCCAGCGCGCACGAGAAGAAGCCGATCCGTGCGGCGGCGCGGACCCCGCGCAGGCCGGCCCCCGCGGCGATCCCGCACCCGAGGGCGGCCGGCGCCCCCATCGCGAGGGCCGCTCCGGACCCGCGCGTCAGGCCGACGACGCCCCCGAGGAGGATCAACCCCGCGTACCCGAGGAGCAGCCAGGCGAGCCGACGGTCCATGGGGCGGGGTCCGGAGGGGGCGGGGCGGCGCACGGCCGGGGGGGAGCGGTGGGGGGAGCGCGGGGGGAGGGGAGGCCGGGTTGCGGCGGCGGCGGGGGCCTCGGAGACAGCGTACCGGGTCCTCGCACCGTGGGACCCCGTTGCTACAAGGCCTCCCCCGCCCCCGCCGCCCCCGACCTCCTCCGCACCGTTCGCCCGACCGTCCCCCGTCCTTCCTCGGAGCCGACCGTGACCGATCCCGAGATCGCGACCGCCTCGATCCAGACGATCCGCACGCTCGCCATGGACGCCGTGGAGAAGGCGAAGAGCGGCCATCCCGGCACGCCCATGGCGCTCGCGCCGCTCGCGTACGTGCTGTTCACGAGGGTGATGGCGTACGCGCCGGACGATCCGCGCTGGCCGGACCGGGATCGCTTCGTCCTCTCCGCGGGCCACGCGAGCATGCTGCTCTACGCGGCGCTCCACCTCGTCGGCTACGAGCTCTCGCTCGACGACCTGCGGGCGTTCCGCCAGTGGGGGAGCAGGACGCCGGGTCACCCGGAGAG